>NZ_JAQFWV010000134.1:0-3261 GCF_056175805.1 Halohasta sp. A2
GATCGCCAGATAGCTGAGTTTGGCTCTCTTTTTGTCAACGCTACTGGATCGGTTGAGCAAATTATACTGCGGTGTCTTCGACCGATATCGATGACTGAGAGTGTGAGAATTCTTAGACAGGCTCTATAGCTGTATCCTTCGGCCTTCTTCAGGTCCTTACCCAAGGAAAGCATCCACTCAGCCAGCTCCCGCCGGTGCTCCTGATACGCGATCTCTTCTCTTGGGTTTAGATACTGCGAGGCCTTGCTTGTAACAAGGATAATGCCGTCTACTTTGTTGTCGTCACTATGCACCATGGTCTTCTCCATAACTAGAATCTAGTACTAGGGCCCACGAAAATTTATATAGATTGTCCAATGACCCTGATAAATTCCTGTAATCGCTGTACTGCGTCGGGGTGTCGTATTTGACACCGGGGTCGCGTCCTTGAGTACGAATCATGGCTGGAACGCGGAGAACGCCTCTAACCGGTGAAAACAAGTGGAAGAAGCCTAGGCCGGGATTTGAACCCGGGCTCTCGTCCTTACCAAGGACGCGCTTTACCGCTAAGCTACCCAGGCAGGCAACCAATGGTTGGCCGGATGTGTCTTTAGGGGTTTCGATTCCCGGCTGCCGCCGGGCGGTTTTTAGCTCCGATCGGAGACCGACGAGGCCACCGGGCCGTCTACCCCCTCGGACAACTCGATGAGTCGGCTCACTGTCGACTCGGGAAGGACGACCCCCGATTCGGAAAGCGGCTCGCCGTCTTCGCGGGCCAACTCGGCGGCGAACGCGAGAATGGCCTGCGAGGGGTGGGCGTCGACAGCGGTCAGACCAGCCCGCACGGCCAACGCGAGGATGTCGGCCTCCAGATTCCCGTCGAGTCTCTCGACGTCGGCGTCGGGTCGACTCCGCAAGGTTTGGTCTCGACCGAACGCCTGGACCGTCCGCACTGCGGCTTCGGCAGCCTCGGTTCTGGCGAGGAGATAGAAGCCACGGGAGACGAACACGTCGGCCGCGAGAATGTCGATATCGGCGTCGATGTCGGCCTCCACGATCTCACCGTCACCGGTGCTGTCGGTGTCGGTGCTGTCGGCGTCGACCCACGGCTCGGTGTGAGCGATCGTTCGGGTGAGTCGGAGGCCTTCGTAGATGAGTTGGACGCCCGCACTCCGCTCGGCGAGGGAGTTGAGGTCGACGTCGGGCGTGGTCGACTGGGCGCTGAGGAAGACGAGGACGCCGGGGGCCATCGAGGCCTCCGCGAGGCGGTCGAACAGCACCTCACGGAGGTGCTGGGGCTCGATGTCGGCCACGACCTCCCGTGCTGCGGCCCGAGCCCGCGCGGCGGTATCCATCTTCTGCTGATAGAACTGGAACGGACAAAGACCTTTGGAAACGCAGTACTGGCGTGTGTCGCTGTCTATGACGAAGGGCGTCTCTGATTGTTCGCAGCAAACCATTCTACACAATCCACACAATCCACACGATACCCGTCACAGATCACTTACTCACATCACAAATCAAGCGGCTCGGGTGCGGGTGGCATCGAGCGTTTGTGCGCACTCCCGTCGACCAGCGCCTCGATACGCTCGATGTCCTCCGCACTCACCCCGTCTAGCGCCCGAACCGTCGCGGCCGTCGACAGTGGGCCGTCGATATGGAGTGCCAAAATCGCGTCCAACTGGTCGTAGCCCAACCCCATCTCCTCCTCGTCGGTCTGGCCAACCCACATCCCAGCGGTCGGCGTCTGCATCACCAGATCGTGCGGCACACCGATATGAGCGGCCAACTGCCGAACCTGCTGTTTATAAATCCCACCGATCGGGTTGCAGTCGACGGCCTGATCGCCGTATTTCGTGAAGTAGCCGGTCATCGCCTCCGAGCGGTTGCCGGTCCCGAGGACGACCCGGTTTTCGGCGTTCGCCACGAAGTAGTTCAACACCGCTCGCGTCCGGACGTAGACGTTCCCGGCAGCCAACTGGCTCTCGGCGGCTTCGGGAACCGCATCGAAAACGCGGTCGGCGATCGGCTGGATCTCGATCACGTCGTACTCGATACCCAGGTCCATCGCCACGCGTTCGGCATCGCTCATATTGTCGGGATCGTTGACCGTGCTGGGCATCACGAGTCCGTGCAACCCCTCGGTCCCGAGTGCCTCGACGGCGAGATAGGCGGTCGTCGTCGAGTCGATGCCGCCAGAAAGCCCGAGGGTCGCGCCCTCTGCACCGGCGGCGTCGACGGTCTCTCGAATGAACGAGACGAGGTGCTCGCGCGTGCGATCCAGTTCCGCCTCCGACAGCCGGAGGTCGAGCGGGGCGGTTTCCGAGAGAACGGACTGACTGCTCATACCTCTATGTTGGCCCGGATCGACAAATAGGCTCGTATCCGGGCGACTCCGTCGACGTACGTCCAGTTTAAGCCGAGAGGTAAGCCGAATACGGTCGGCCGGTGGATTTCGGTCGACGAATTGAGAAAACGGTGAGTTTCGGTCCGAGCCCGGTTACAGACCGACTCGTCGGTCGACTACTCGGGCATGCCCGAGAGCGTCGAAAACCGTTCGTAGGTGAGTTCGATCGACTCGATCGCCATCCCGTTGGCGCCGCCAGTGAGATCCGGCCCGCTCCACTTGATAGGGTAGGCGTTGGTGAACTCCCAGCCCCACGCGCTGTCACCTTTAAATCCGGATTTGAGTTTGAAGACGACTGTCCGCTTGCGAATTTTCCCGCTCATCACGTCGTGGATCCAGTTCCAGAACGTCGTCTCCTTGGTCAGCCCGCGCTGCAACACGAGGTTCGCGTGGGCGAACTGACCGGGAAGCTGGTGGACGTGATCGTTGACGCCGCCCTCCTGGTAGCTGACCGTCTCGAGCTCCATCGTCAGCCCCGTGACATCCGAAAAGCCAGCGACCGGCTGGCCGTCGACTTCGAGTTCGAAGTTGTACTGCGAGTAGGGGTTGTCTGTCGGCATCAGTGCTTACCCGTCGAACTCCGGGTTGACCAGTTCGATGCCGCCGCTGTCGGTGCGGCCACCGCGGCCGCTGGGGCTGGCGCGACTGCCGGAACCGGTCTCTTGGTTGCGTTTCTCGTTGATCGTGCTGATTTCATTGCACCACCGCTGGCGTTCCCAGTGGGGCATCCGCAGTAGTTCGTCGTGGCTTGCTCCGTTTATCGCAAGACAGCTCCCGTATTGAATCACTTACATAACAAATTCTCCTGTCTGAGTCGCTGAACTGCCGAATTTCTAGATACAGACATTGCAGAAGCACCCAAACCAGACTATCCA
>NZ_JAQFWV010000135.1:0-3221 GCF_056175805.1 Halohasta sp. A2
GCTAACGGTCAACCGCACGTCGATTGTGGCGTGCATGGGACACCTCTCGGAGTGGACACCAGAGGCGTCCCTTTCCTCAAGGGAGTCAGTTGCTACTGAACTCTAGAGGACTTTGCAACACGACCAATCAATTGCCAATACGGCTCTATGCATGCCAGTAGTTGTGGCATGGGATCTCTATCTATTGTGCATTATTTATAACCTCATAATTGTTCAACTCCGGATGATGAGTACACTCGTGTGTAAATATCGAATATAACCGTTTGAAGGCGTATGAATGGTGATTTGTATTACTTGATGACGACCTAAATACTGGCTTGTACGTTACCAGTACTGCTAATACACACGTATATACGTCGATTAAGATATATTAGATTATAATTACACACGTGTGTACACCCATCTTGATGGACAAAAAAGCTCATCAACGTATAATTATGTACAACACACCCCAAATGAAAAGTGTTTGAAATCATAGTTGAGTGTGACCATGATCTGTCTTGACTTCGAATTTTTTTGAACAGACGATCCATTATGGTACCGAAAACTGTCATCTGAGTCGCGAATATGTCTGTCCCATTGGAAAATTTGGGACACCACTATATCAGTCCTAATATTTGCGTCAGCAATCAGTCTCTCGCCGAGCCCACAGCGTTTAGAAAAACGAACTCTGCAATGAGGAGTGTAAACGGCTTGTAGCACTGCTGCAACGTCAATCTTCACAACTGCGTACCCCGAGGCTGGCGAGTTAGACGGACACATGCTCTCACCCGACACCCGGGATGTCTTGTCGGATCTCTTCGACCAGGCCGCTTGAAGACACCCAGTTGACGCCGTGAAGATATTTCCAGTAGGATTCAGTTACCGACTCTCTGAAACAGGCCCGGCAGCTTGGAAAAACCGGTCACTCACGCTGTATTATATTTATTGTTTGAACAGCCAGACGACAGATATATTCCACACAAACTCTCTCCGGCTGTCTCAGCCACCGTGTTTCCGGTACCAGACCCGCTCACCAACTGGTGACTCCTCGTCACCGATATCCAGTCGACTCAGAAATAGATCTCGAATCGCCAGTGTAACAACCAACTCCACTGGTTCGTTGTCCTCACCAAGGACCGTGACGACACAGTGGCCATCTCGCTGGTCGACTGCGTCGATAGTCCCGGTCGACCAGCGCTCGATATCGTGTGTTGGTTTCCGGGCATGAAGGCGATCGTGGTTCATGTAGGTGTATAAGTTCGTGGACGTTGTGTACGTTTCGTGTACCATGCTACGTTCGACCGGTGATTCCCTCCATTGAACCGGAACCTGGTATTATTGAACAAACCGAGTAATCACTATACGATGAACCACATCCCCGACGAGATTCTCGAGGCCATCGACGAGTTCGGAGAAGGTCTGTTGCTTGGGGATGTCGAACCGATGAGCGGGAAACTCAAAAGCGACCTGTGGGTAGAGATTATTCCAGACACCGACTCGACTGCCGTTTGTCGATACAAAACAGTCCATACGCAGTCACCGCCAACAATCCGAGACCGTGGGTCGTTCATGACGACAATTATCGATGGCGTCGACACTCGGTTACGAAAGTGGGGCATCGAACCACCCGCGGCGTACACATACGCCAATACGTTAGATGACACCCACCATTACGAGGGCACGTTACAGCTACTGTGAGTGATCGAATATGTCGACGGTTTGGTCGCTCCAGTGTAGCTCTCGCGAGAAGAGGGTGTAATTATACGTCGATCGTAGAAATGATCTCTTGGACACGCTCCCAGTGACTTCCCTTCCAGAAGTATTGGTCACACTCCTTGCACTGCCAGATGTGGCTCACAGTGTCGGGAGCGTGTTCTGGCCGCTGTTCGAGGTCTATATTCTTGACACGGCCGTTGCAGACGCTACAGCGTTCGGGATGAGTCGGTAGTTCGATTGGGATGCCATGATCGTGGAGTTCGGCGAGTTGATTCTCAATTTCCCGAGACGTAAGAAGGATCGCGTTGTCAGTTTGACTGGCGAGTTCCCGGTCACGAGTGACTAACGTTCGGCCAGTTGAGGCTACCCGCTCAGAAATCACGTCGTCAGCTTCGATCTCTTCTTCCTGTGTATAGAGTGTATCGTACCCACACATTCGTAGGTACGTGACGAGTTTCCCGAGCATCATATCGAGGAGGAACCGGTGGGTCATGTCGAGGAATAAGCGATGGAATCAGATTAACCGCTTGGAGAGCCTACACGCCAGCACAGTTAACCAACAAAAACGGCGTTGTTGGGTAACTCGGTTGCACACAGCGGTACGGATTCCGGAAATGCTCGTCGAATAAGTAGAAACCCGAAGATAGAACTGGGTTCGACATCCTCCAATACGACTCCTGAAACATGGAAACAGCGCGCTTCGAGTTATTGCATTCTTTGTCGACCAGCTAGGTATGTTTGAGAAATCAGGGCCGACAGCGCAATCGTCAGCCAGGCGTCGTGAGCAACAGCAAGAAGAGCCCAACCAAGAGCAACTCGCCGAACTCGAAGGACGGTCGGGAGCACTCAAGTGGATCCTCGTCGCCTGCTTCGGGTATCAGGGGTTCAGTAACGCGAAATTTGGACGGATCGAATGCCACGAGGCAATCAATGCCTTTGCTCGCGAGATCGCGTTGCTCTTGTTCACGAGGATGTCGAAACGTATGATCGGTCGTACTACGAGACGAAACTCATTCGAGCTGTCGAAAGTGTCCTCTCACCGCTTGGGTGGGATCGAACAGACATTCGACGGGAACTCACAGAGACACAAGAAATGGATCTACTGGAATATGTAAGAATTGAATAGGAAGGAGTTACTTTCATCACCCCGGTGAAGTGTGAAGCACCATTGTATTGATGATCGACGCTGCTATTCTTCGGAGTCGACTGGCCCTTTGTACTTCGATTTCACACGATCGCCGTCTCGCCACTGCCAGTAGTAGTAGCGATTATCGTTGATTTCTTTGACCGTGATCGTTGCCCTCGATGGAACATCATCGGGGAGATCTTCAGGGCGTTCTTTAATTTCATCATCATTCGCTTCTTCCTCAAGACGTTCCTCTCGTTCTCTATACTCACTCGGCTCTGCACGTTTAAGTAGGCCCCAACTATACACCGTATTGACAGCAAATGCTGCCGATCACGGACTTCCTATCGTGTACTGATCCGCTGGACGACTTCGACTCGCTGTCATATCACCAGAC
>NZ_JAQFWV010000136.1:0-3205 GCF_056175805.1 Halohasta sp. A2
AGACATCCATGTCACACAGCTGTCCATCTTCATCAGCTTTTGATCGCCAGCTCCGCGAACAGCGTCCCATTTACTGGAGTTGATTGGTCAGCTACGGCGTTAGAACTTGTGGGTAAGAGACAGTCGTAAACGACGGGGCTTCCCGTACCGCACGTTGGGATATTTGCTGGTTTACGATACAGCCTGTTCTCTCGGTGTGAACGTTCCGCTCTCGCGGTCGAACAGGTGTACCGATGGCTGTGCCACACAGCCGTTACTCCTATCCTCGCCATGAGGACTCGGAGTTATCTTTTGTCTCATATTCTCCGCCCCGTTACAATCGGCGTTCCCGACCATTCCACACGACGAACACACATATAGACCACGCTCTACACGGTTCGATTTGGTATCGTCACCGCAGTTCGAGCAGGTCTTCGATGTGTCCCACTCGTTTTCTTTCAACACCTCAACGCCACGTTCTTCGCCTTTGTAGGCGAGATACTGGTAGATTCGGTCGAACGACCACGTATGCAACTTCTTGTTGCCGGTCTTGCCCCAATCCGAATTTCGGACATCCTCGGGCCAGCTCACCGCAAGCGTTCCCACTCCACGCTCAACACACTCGTTGATGATCGCTTTCGAGAGCATATGGTAGAAGTGTGTCTCCCGTTCTGAGAGCTTACGACGTGCCCATTCTGACCGCTCTGAGGGGCCGTTCTCGCCTTCGGTGTCGTACTCTACCCGCTTGAAGTAGTGCTTGTCTTGTTTCAGTGAGTTACCGGGATACAGCACGTAATCGTCGGGAAACGCCGCTGTTGCGATGTTTGTGATACCGAAGTCGATACCAGCTACACCGTAACCTGCTGAATCGGATGTCTCGATTTCGACCTTACAAACAAAATGGATCTCCCACTGTTCACCGTTCCACACAGCCCGCACCTGTTGGACTTTCTCAACTTCCGAGAGGTCAACGTCCGGGCGTGTCTGGTACTCACAGAGGATGAAGTCTGACCAATTTGCTTTCAGGTTTGCACCTTTCGAGAGTCGGACACGATTGTTTTCAGGGTCGTGTTTGAACCCGTCTTCTTTGAACGTAACAGTGGAACGTGGTCGTTCGTCGCCGTGCTTTCGGTAGCCGGGCGGGTTTGCTCGATCATCTTTCTGTCGCAGGTCGAACCATGACTGAAAGGCACCAGACAGTTCTTCAATGACTGCCTGACTTGACTGTGAGTTAAGATCCTTCCAGCAGTGTCGGGTCTTCGTGTAGGCTTTGAGAGTGCCTTCGTTGGGAATCTCGCCGGTCGCCTCCCACACCCGATCAACGGTCCACCGTGCAACATTCCAGAGTTTCGAGGCGGAATCGCCGAGCGAATCAAGACCATCACAGACCTGTTGCTGGTTCTGGATGGAAGCAACGTAGGTCCGAGTGGCCTGAATCACCATACATAGTCTATGTAGATATTCTTTCTTAATGGTGTTGAAGAGCGTTGAATATCCAGATGAAATGTCGCTAGTGGATCATATGGCTTATGTCGGCTTCACGCCCGCCGTGAACGGCGGGATTCTCGCCTTGAGGAAAGATAGACGCGATTGGCTAGTGGAAGCAAAATAAATGTAATTTGACTCCGTTGGGGCCGATCACCGATCCGACCAAGATGATTCCGATGATCCCGGGGAGTTGGTAGCGCTTGAGCACCACCGGGACGACCAAGAACACAACAATCGCCAGCCCGAAGATGATGATGGGGTCATCGAACGGTAGCGACAGCGACGGTCCGGTGGCGAGGGTGATCCCCGATTCGATCCCACCGACGCTCGTTGCCTAACTCGTCATGGATCGGAGCCTCCCCGTACGATCGTGACCGGAACCGTCGATCGTCCGACTACCGACTCGGAAACGCCGCCGAGGATCCGTTTTCCGAGCCCGCCTCCTCCGCGCCCGCGGCGGCCGACGACGATCATCGCCGCTTCGAGTTCCTCGGCGCAGGTGACGACCGCGTTCGCGACGTCGCCGGTGAGCGTCAGCGTCGAGAGGGTCGCGCCGTGCTCGTCGGCCACGCGGCGTGCTTCGTCGAACAACTGCGCGACGTCGCGGTTCCGTCGGCGCTCCTCGGCTTCGACCTCGGTCGACCGCCCGCCGGTCATTTCGCCGTAGATGTCTCCGCCGGATGACTCGAGCACGTGGAGGACGGTCACTTCCGCATCAGGATAGTTCGAGCACGCGTACTCGAGAGCTCCGAGCGACGCGTTCGAGCCGTCGATCGGAACGAGGATCCGCTCGCCGTCGGCGCCCTCCTCGGTCGGATCTCCGTCGGTCGCGTCGGTTGATTGCTCGTCCGACTCGAGAGCCGGTTCATCCCGACGCGGGAAGACGACGACCGGGATCTCGCTCTCGCTCGTTAGTTTCCGGGCGTTGTCGCCCGAGAGGAGTTTGATCCACCGGTTTCCGGGCCGCGGGGTGAACCCGATGACCGTCGCGTCGGCCTCCTCGGCGGCGGCGAACACCTCGTCGACGACGTCGGGTCCGTACCGGAGTTCCGTCTCCAGCGAGCCGATCACGTCCGCCAACCGGTCTCCGACGACGTCGAAGATCCTCTCGGCTTGCTCCCTTCTGGCCTCGCGGGGCGCCTTGTCGGGGTACTCTTCCGTCGTCTCGATCACGTGAACGACCACGACGTCGACGTCCGTTCCCTTGAGGTAAGGGTGGACGGCCGCGCAAGTCGCGTCGGCGTCGTCCTCCTCGGCGATCGGGATGAGGAGACGGTCGAAGGGAAGGTGTGCTCGGGTCGGGGTCATCGACAGACCTCCGTGGCGTCGTCGAACGCGCGGACCGTTCCGTGGTCGACGCCGCCGCAGGCGAACACCGTCACGACGTCGTCGGGGCGAATCGTCGTATCCCCGTGAGGGGTGAGCATCTCGTCGTCGCGTCGGACGGTTCTCGGCGAGAACCCGGCCGCCTCCGCGACCACTGGAGTCGTCTTCTTCCGAGCGTCGCCAATCAGTTCGTAGAGGATCCGTCGGTCGACGGCCTCCAGCTGGTAGGTCTCATCGGTGTGGTCCGTCATCGAATCTTCGATTTGGAGCCACCCTAAAAAAAGTAGGTAGTTGGATAGCAGTTCCTTCATTCAAAAACGACCGTCTATGACGCTCTATCGTCGAATTTTGTGTCTGATATCATATATAACTAGATTCTATTTTTATATCACTATATTGAGCGTGTATTTAT
>NZ_JAQFWV010000137.1:0-3083 GCF_056175805.1 Halohasta sp. A2
CGCCAGATAGCTGAGTTTGGCTCTCTTTTTGTCAACGCTACTGGATCGGTTGAGCAAATTATACTGCGGTGTCTTCGACCGATATCGATGACTGAGAGTGTGAGAATTCTTAGACAGGCTCAACAATGGTGGTCAATTCTGGGAGTGAAAAATATGAACAACTCGGATGATGTGTCGAATCTTAATATGAATGGTTAGAAAGGTAAAATTACCACAATCATAATGAGGCCAAGATTAGTTATGTCCCTTTTGACTGAATTGCGTACAACTCAGCATATCGCCCGTCGTTGTCGATCAACCTCTCGTGCTCGCCAGCCTCAATGATCTCACCTGCCTCCACGGTGTAGATTCGATCGGCGTTTTTCACCGTCGACAACCGATGTGCAATCCCAACAATTGCGTAATCCCGATCCATCGCCTCAATCGCCTGTTGGACCTCCTGTTCGAGATTTGAATCGAGATTACTCGTTGCCTCATCTAAGACCAACACCTCGGCATCCTTCAACAACGCACGCGCCAACGCCACACGCTGTTTTTGCCCACCAGACAACCGCACTCCTTCATCACCCAACTGCGTCTCATATCCCACGGGCAACTCATCGAAGAACTGATCAACTTTGGCAATCCGAGCAACGCGATCCAACTCTTTTTCCGACACCCCTCGGTTCCCAATTGTCAAATTGTACCGCAATGTGTCATTGAATACGTAGGGACTCTGTCGAACCACGGCAATCCGAGAACGCCACTCGTCAATATCCATTTCACTGATGGGTTGACCATTCGCACAAATCTCTCCCCCAGTGGGTTCGTACATCCGAGTCAGAAGTGAGATAATCGTCGATTTACCAGCACCGGACTGCCCAACAAATCCAATAAAATCTCCCTTTTCAAATTCAAATGATACGCGTGAAACAGCTTCCTCGTCCTGGCCCTTGTACGAGAATCGAACGTCATCAAACTCAACAGTCTGAATTTCTGCTGGTACCGCTTCAGTAGCAGTCTGTGGCTCAGCATTTGAACCAAGTTCATCAATAAATTGCTGTGTACGAACTAAGTGTGGTAGATTGTTTTCAACTTTATATAACTGTGAATTCACGTTACTCACTCTTGGCCCGAGTCGAAACATTGCAAACAAAAATACCCCAAGAGACCCAAGCGATAGATCTGCAACGGTGATCGCTAAGTAAATCAGCACAAAGACAGACACGGCAGTCAGGAGATTATAGAAGTTCGCAATCGCCTGTTCGTTCCTTCGGAGTCTAATACTCGAATCAGCGAACTGATTGACAGCCCCTAAGAAATCGTCAAACAGCTCCGATTTGAGTTCAAACAATTTGGTATCACGAATTCCTTGTGTTCCTGCTTGGGCGGCCTGTTGGACGCCTTCGTTTGCGTCGGCGACCTTATCTCCGAGTTCATAGCCTGGTTCGACCACATATCGAAACATCAGCGTAAATCCTCCAAGAAACACCAGTGCAAAGAGTGTGAGTTCTGGAGAGACCACAAATGCCACTAACAGATACATTAGTGCCAAAAACGATTGCTCCATGAAATCAACCACATACTTGATTGTTCGGCCAGCGTACTCTGCTTGTGTGACAATTGCATTCAGAATATCATCAGAGCCCTCTCGGTCAAAGTACGCAATACGAGCCTCCAGCGCATTGTCAAACGCCTGTATCTGAATTTCGCGGGTGTAATCGATCACTAACGCCTCGCGCATCCAGCGCACAACAAATGTCGTGGTCCACCGAATCACAAGTACGAGGCTCACACCCGTAATCACATATCCAAGCGTAAATGGAATCCCAAGGAATTGATAGGCGGTCACAAACGCAAGCATAACGCCCTCGGCTTCGTTCGCTGGGTCATCGGATGTTTGGACGATCTCGACAATCGGCATGATAAATCCGAGACCAACACCTTCGAGCAGAGCCGCAACGACACCACCAATAATAATTGCAACCGTCAGTGTCGGACGATACTTCGCCACACGGACCAGTGCGCGTATTTGTGCCCGTCGACTAATCTGATCATCCTCTGGCATTGATTTATCATTTGACTGTTGTTGTTTATATTCGTTGGATTTACACCTCATTGTGTGATACCATGGCCGCGTGTCTCCTGCTGTCTGTGCGTCTAACGGTTGTTGCGCAGACAAGAAGGGACATCCTTTGAGGGCCTAGAAACCGATGTGGGTGTGCGAGCACTCGTTTCCGTCATTCGGATTCGAAGCGAGCAGGGATCTTAATTTAACGTACAACGTCCTCTCACGCAGTCTCGATTTAGTAGAAGTGGTTCACTCCGATTAAATGACTGCGGAGACTGCACTCTCGAACCAATTCAATTCCTACAATGCGTATCCAAGTAATACGGAGTCTGTCCTCAGCGAAACAGGGAAGCCAAACATAACAGCATAGGTACAACTGAACAACATCAAAATCGCTATTTGTGGCCATATTCATGTTTAGTGTATGAACATACTCGTCACAGGCGGGGCTGGCTTTATTGGCGGACATCTCGCCGAATCGTTCGTCGACGCTGGTCACAACGTCACAACCCTCGATATCCTCGAGCCGTTCTACGATGTCGGGCTCAAAGAACACAACATTGAGGCTGGCCGCGAAACTGCCCAGAAGACTGGGAGCTACGAATTCATCGAGGGCTCAACCACGGACAAAGCTCTCGTCGACGACATCGTCGAAGACATCGACATCATCTACCACCAAGCTGCCCAGGCTGGAGTCCGTGCAAGCGTCGAAGACCCGACCAAAGTCACCGAGTACAACATCAACGGCTCCCAGACAATCCTGGAAGCCGCCCGTAAACACGACGTCGACCGTGTGGTCAACGCCTCCTCGTCAAGTGTCTACGGTAAACCCGAGTATCTCCCCTACGACGAAGACCACCCAAACGAGCCGGTCTCACCCTATGGGGCCTCCAAACTCACTGTCGAAGAGGGTGTCATAGAATACGTCGCATACGAAAGAGCAGGGTTGAGAAGCCGTGTCCAGCAGCACTCAAACCCTGCAAGATGAGCCTTGGATAGACGAGTTCTTTAATCTCGTGGCGGTTGAGACGCT
>NZ_JAQFWV010000138.1:0-3055 GCF_056175805.1 Halohasta sp. A2
GGCTTGATATGTCCATTTCAGGGAATGAGTAATCACTACTGAAATCCATCGATCCCTGTTGCAGAGTGCTGTTCATGCTGATTTCAGTCCTTCAGCAGCGGGAATAGTATTTGTGGGTAAGAGACAGCCCTCTAAGTCGCACAAGGACTTCAGCTGTAAATTCAGGTTGTATAGCAATCTTTCTTGCTGATCTCGTTCTCCTTCTGTCGGTGATGTTCTGTGCGTCGACCTCAGCCGATAATTGAGGCTATCGACTGGCCCGATAGTACAACAATATTAACCAACACTTCGACCCAAAAGTGACTAACGTTGGTTAGCGTGTTCTGCTCTAATGTAAAACCCTGAAATCCCTACAGTACTGGATGCGTTAACGGTCGGCATCGACACAGAAGACGCATGGACCGAGTGTCACTGTCGGCTGTACACCCAAGAAACAGTGTTAATAACGAGCGCTCACAGTAGAAGGGAGACTAACTACTCCACCGGACAGACTGTATCGCCATTTTGCCGTACACGGTCGAATTTCTCAAGATACGTGAGCCTATTTCGAACAACATCAGGCTCCAATCCGAGATTGCCAACCAACTCGTCGACTGTCATCGGTTCGTCGAGTGCCTGGAGGACTTCAAGCCCCCGGTAGTACCTATTCGTGAGCTCCTGAACGCGGGCCTCGACTGGCGTGGTCACTCCGTACCGCTCCTCGAGTTCGATTAGGGCTTCGTTAGCGAACGTGGCAAACTGATCGTCACCTAGGCGTTCGATCTGGACTTCGAGTTCATCCTGGACGACACCATAGTCGAGGCCAGCCTGTACGAGCATATTCATGTCCTCGATATCGTCGTGGCGGCCAGCGATCGCCTTGAACAGGAAGATATCCTCGTTGCTGACTAGCCGGACCGTCAGTCGATCCGTGTCGAGGAACGGCTCGCTGCGCTCTTGCATCCCGTCGGTGAGTACGAGCTTGTTCGCGACCTGCTGGTTGAAGATGTCGAGGCGACACCCATCGTCGTTCTCGATGCAGCTCGTCGCCCCCAGCGCCCGGTAATCTGGATCCAGCGACTGGACTTCCGTATATCCGAGGTCCATTAGGACGGCCCACAGCTGACCGTACGCGTCGCCATCTGGAACAACCAGGTCGATGTCTTTCGTCGCTCCCTTGAGGTCGCGCAGCGACATTGCACCACCACCGATCAAGTAGACTGTGAGCGGTTCAGATAGCCCGCCCCCGATTCGCTGGAATTCGTCCTCGATGTACTTGCGTCCGAATGTTGGTCTCATTGTGGTAGTGGCACCTCGTAGTCAGCCGCCAGCTCCTGGAACTCGTCCCACTCCGGGAGCCGGTCATCCTCGACCTCACCACGCGTATCGAGGTAACGAATCAGGGCGTCGATTTCGTCTTCGAGGCCATACTTCGCCGACTGCTCTCGTAGTTCCGCCTCGTCGACGTCGACATGACTGATCAACAGGAGACAGTACGAGTGATGGCGGCTGCCGTCGTCGATCAAGAGGGTGTGACAACACAGGTCCGCTGGCGAGACGGCATCGAGTTCTTCGGAGTAGACGTAGTAGCGGTAGCCGGTGAGTAGGAACTGGATGTCGAAGGCTGCGAATCGAGCGAGGCCGGTTTCGTGGAATGCTTCTGCGTCGATCTCCATCTCGGTCTGGGCGAGGAATTCGTCGTAGTCCTCCCAGAGAATCGTGCCTTTCGGGGCGACGGCTTCGAGGCGCTGGCGATGCAGATGGTGTGCGAGTTCCCGGGCGAACTCGTGGAGGCGGTCGAAGTTGGCGTTGAACTCATAGTGACCGTCGACGGTCCCGACGAGACCACGGTCGCGAAACCGCTTGAGGACGCGGTTAACCGTGTTGCGGTAGTTGTTGCTCCGGCTGGCGATCTCGGAGACAGTTCGCGGCTGGTCAAGGTAGTACAGCACCTCAAGTGCCTTGCCGGTCAGCAGTTCGGGGAAGTCGATATGGGAGTGCTGGCGGACGAGGTCCTGGTAGAGTTCGACGGCGCGAGAATCAGACGGGAAGACTCGTTTTTGCCGGCCGTCGCGTTCCGTGTAGATGAGTCCCTTTTCGGTGAGGCCACCGACAGCACGGGAGAGGTAGCTCTCGCTGTGGTCGAGCTTCGTCGCGAGTTCGGAGATCGTGTCGCCGCGGTCGACCGTGGCGAGGACCTCGAGTTCGATGCGACGGAGCACGGTGTAACATAGTACGAAACACATGTATAAATAAGTTTCGAGTAGTGTTACAGTCAGCAGGCGCGAGAGCCGTCTCCATCTTTTCGCTCTTATCACTACTTCTGCGGTTCAGCAGCGGCGCTATCTCTGCTCATCTCCTGTAGCTCTGTATGAACAGTTTCTCGTCTGGTATACGAACTCCAAAAACCGCCATCCGACGGTTTCTTGCACCCCTTCGGGGCGCGTTTACGACGCGCCCCGATGGATCAACGTGGTCACATGCAGCCAACACGTGGAATATTGCTCCTGCCTACGTTGAAGGGCTGATTCGACCTGGCAGTCACAAAACTCTTCGAGGAATTGGCAAACGGCTTGCAATCAACGAACACCGCATTAGACGCTTCATTAGTGAAAGTCCATGGGAATATGAGGCTGTCCAGAATCATCTCAATCAACAAATCCCAGAGACGATCGCATCGCCAACGGCGATGCTGATCGTCGATGATGTTGATATGCTCAAACAAGGTCATCATAGTGTGGGTGTCAGGCGTCAGTACGCTGGATCAATCGGAAAGATTGCTTCCTGTCAGGTTGGCGTTGACCTTGTAGCGGCGGTTCCGGGCGAGGCCCGGAACGCCGACCAGCTCACGTGGCCGCTTGGATTCGAATTGTATCTTCCTCGTAAGTGGGTTGAAGATGACGAATTTGAAGACCGCCGACAGCAGTGCGATATTCCTGAAGACGTTCGTTTCCGGACGAAGCCAGAGATCGCAATTGGTCTTGTTTCGCGTGCACGGAAAGCGTCGGTCCCCCCCCCCGGCGGGGGGGGCGACACGGGGTATAGGTAAAATCACAAAATCCGTAAAAAACACACA
>NZ_JAQFWV010000139.1:0-2969 GCF_056175805.1 Halohasta sp. A2
TACATTGTCGTATTGTTGACCGCTTCGACTTCATATCGACAGAAGGCGTCCAATTGCATACAACTTTCACGGAAACTGGACGGAGAAAGCACCGAGAGTGCGATTAATTAGCGGCGCAACGAGGCAAGTCATGAGGTTCTATTTTCTGGTGGGAGAGTATAGTTCTACTTGCCAATTGGAAAATCCATGCGTGGAGAACTGAGTGGCGTATTCGGTCAAATCTAATCAAATTGTCGAGCGAAGAGACATCACGACTCATCGACAACGAACGAGAACACTGACAAATCGCGACTGGATTTAGAATACAACCACATATATTGGCTGTAGAAAGAAATATGTAGCCTACCCCAATAGAAAAGGTATGGTAGACGACCGCCGAAACGGCCCCCCGCCATTTGATAGGCCGTTCGAAAACGAAGACACGAAACAACGCGTGTACGGCGCGGTTCTACACGTCCGAGAGCCGATGACGGCCGCAGAGATAGCGGACAAAGCGGATTGTTCAGAGGAGTCAGCACGGACACATCTGTCCTTCTACGTCGACCTCGGGATCGTCATCCATCACGAGGGACGGCCAGCCAGATACGAGCGCAACGACGACTACTTCAGGTGGCGACGAGTCAACGAACTAGCGTTGAACAACTCCGTCGACGAGTTACAAACTCGCGTCTCAGAGCTGACTGACCAGATCGAGGCATATCGCGACGAATATGATGCCGACTCACCGTCAGAGATCGACGTCCTCGAATTCGACCCCGAACGAATCGACGACATCTACGTCGATCTCGGTGATTGGGCCACCGCGATCGAGGAACGCCGTCTCCATGAGCGAGCGCGAAGAAAGTCCGCCAGTTCTACGGCACCATCACACAGCTGACGATGGCTCCGATAGACGACGGCGCAACTCCTGCGCCGATAGATCGGTCGGTGTTAGAACAGATGCGGTCTCAGTTTACTGGAAGTCGAATGGTCGAGTCTGCGGAGATTGTTGCTGACGACAACCTCTATCTCCACGTTGATTTTTCCGACGACTACTATCCAGGGGAGGTGTCTGCGCGTTTTGAGATCCGCTGGTATCGAAACGAGGATTTCAATATTCATTATCAGGAGACCCACAAAGATGATACGTGGAAATGTCGATGGGATCGGCACCCAAACACACATAACGAACGGGCACACTTTCATCCACCACCGGCTGCCAGTCGCATCGAATCTGAAGACGCTGAGTGGCCAAACGATCACCGAGACGTCTGTCAGATCGTCCTTGAATACGTCAGGAACCGTATCGAGATATTGTGGGATGCGTGACGGCAAGTGGTTGAGAAGCCTATCGAGGCAGTGGCAATATCAAAATCCACGGTTCACAAATCTATCAAGATTGCTGTGCAAGATACAGAGGCTGGATCTGACAAGTATGTCCGTAGTTGGCAAGATGATTTCTTTATTCAAGTTGGAGGAATAGAATCAATTTCTAAGAAACCTATTCAGTTGCTTAAATTCCTCAGGTGAGAGAATGACCTCCGTATCGAATGCATCAAACCGTTGGAAGTCGTCGTCGATCGTCAACACAGTGTTCACCCCTTCGTCTATCGCTACCTGTGCATAGTACCCATCCCACCCACCAACATTTGCGTCACTTGCTTGAGAAAACCCTCCCCAAACTACGTCCTCGGGTATCCCGTCGTACCAATGGATTCGCTTCGCGTCCATGAAATTCTGGAGCAGACGGGAGGCGTCGGCGTTTGAACGCCCGTAGTACGTCGTCAGAACGGTATGCGCTCCGAATAGCGCAGGATACGGAACAAGGGCATCTATGTCGCCTGCAATGGCATCTTGGACGTATGAGAGCGCAGAATCACTAACCGGTGTTGCTGTGTGTGCCAGGGCTATCACACCGACATCGAAAAGATACGGTCCAGTAGCATCACTCATTGCTGTATTCTTTTGCCCCTTTTCGAATCGCCTCTCTGTGCTTCTTGGCAATGGGGTCTGCCCCCTCATCAAGTGGCATTGTCTCCCCTCGCTCGGATGTTGTTTCGGTGATGAGACGTTCCATGCGTTCGATGATCTGTTCGGGGTTATCTTCAGGTTCAACGATGGCTTTCCCATCTTCTTCGTTGATGTCGACTTCTGTACCGGGAGTGATACCGAGACGTTCTCGCACCTCTTTCGGGAGCACTATCCGCCCTTTCGAATCCACCTTGGTCATGTTCCCACTTAGAGTGGGACAGAGTATAACTGTTCTGGGCAGTATGTTGATATCGCCACTCAATCTATATGAAGAAGTCGTGTTACCAACAACTGACATTTACGACCGCTTTGAAATGTGGTTTGAGTCAACTGCTGAATAGAACGCGCGAATGTGGCACGCAATCTGGCTCGATTTGCGCAAGGGATGATCGCACAGTACAGGGGACCTATCTACCATCTCGCTCAGCGATCTTCCAAGAATGCATCACCATGAACCATATTGAACGTTTTTACCGCACGACCAAAATCATGCAGCGCAGAGGATCTATCGTCTTATCGACTCAGAAGAGACGTGTCTGCAAGACTGCGAGCGCACGTCTTGCAGCGAATTTCTTATCAAATTCAGATTGTTCTGAGTCACTTCTGCTGAATATAGAGGATCTATTCAGCACGGCGTTCGTTTCCGTTTTGATCGGCCGAATCACGATTCCTGCACAAAATTTGTCGTTAGCGTACATGATACAACGTATCTCTGGGTTCTGGCTCAGTAGTGACTGTCTTAGGGTTATGTCCAGTACGCCTCGCCGAGTACAACAATTATCGTTCTACGACAAGGGAGGTATGGCCACGGGTAAGTTTTTTAATTCGTATAATAGAGCCTGTCTAAGAATTCTCACACTCTCAGTCATCGATATCGGTCGAAGACACCGCAGTATAATTTGCTCAACCGATCCAGTAGCGTTGACAAAAAGAGAGCCAAACTCAGCTATCTGGCGATC
>NZ_JAQFWV010000140.1:0-2893 GCF_056175805.1 Halohasta sp. A2
AGTTCCTCGTCGAGAGTGTTGACGACAAAATTAAGCAGATGCTCTTCTTCGATCTGATTGTCTGTTTGGGTTTGTTTCACACTACTTCCAAACAGACACTCCATCTAACCCGATGTGATCGACTGAGTATGGGCGATCCAGCCTGCTACCGTCGGTACTGCCCGGACTGTGATCTCCAAGTGGCGATCACCACCACTGAGTGTCCAGAGTGTGGTCGACACCTCACTGACGGCGATCGTTAACCGCTCGGTTTATTCGCTCAGGTAGTCGACCGTCTCCCCGGAACCCGACGCACCCATTCGTCAGCACCGTACTTTTCATCCACGCGCTCGCTGGCTTTCTGGAGTTCCTCGTCGGTCCACGACCCCTCGGTGGCCCCACACCATTCTGCGAGTGCAGCTTCGAGCGCCGCAACCGCCTCGTCCCGGTTGATATCGCTTTGCTCATCAATCCCGGTGACTCGCTCGCCGAAGGCTTCGGCGTCTGTTGGTGGGTCGACGAACGTCGACAGATGCCGATCGGCGTCGACGCTGTAGGTCAGCGAGCCGTGCTGAATCACCGCGTCCTTCCGGCGGTACTGGGCGTTGCCGCTGATCTTTCGCCCGCCGGCGACGATGTCGTGGGCCGGGTGGAGCGCACGGAGATAGCACGCAGGCGTGTAGAGTTCATCGGTTTCGGTTTCGACAAACGAGGCATCGACGCCCATTCGGTCGAATCCGTCCAGGATTGGCTCACAGAGTAGGTGATACGCTTCCATGAGATCGCTCGGAAACTCCGCGGCCGGAGCCGTGGTCGAATAGGAGATGTCGCCGTACGTGTCGTGGTAGATCCCGCCGCCGCCGGTCTGTCGTCGGGTGATGTCGATCCCTGAAGCCTCGCAGGCCTCCCAGTCGACCGTTTCGGGGTCCTGATGATACCCTAGCGAGAGACAGCCGGGGTCCCACTGGTAGACGCGGACGGTTCGCGGCCCGCCCGCGGCGGCGGTCTCGGCGGCGACCTCGTCGAGGGCCATCTGGATGGGCCCCGACCGTGCTTCCTCACGGATGAGTCGCCACTCCCCCGTCGGGCCGTCGTCAGTAGGGGCGTGGTCGACTGAGTCGGACATACTGAAAGCGTGCTTCCGGCGACCAATAGCGGTTGCGTCCCGCGCCTACGTGTGGATCATGCCGCCGTCGACCAGAATCGACTCGCCATTGACGTAGGAACTCATATCGCTGGCCAAAAAGAGCGCGACGTTGGCAATCTCCTCGGGTTCGCCGAACCGCCCCGCAGGAATCGTTTCCTTGAGCAGTTTGGCGTTGATTCGACCTCGGACACCGCTGCCGAGTTGTGAGTCGACCGTCATCTGGGTATTGCTGAATCCAGGATTGATCGAGTTGACGCGAATGCCGTCGCCGCCGAAGCGGTCGGCCAGTGCGTACGTGAGGGTTCGAACGGCGGCCTTCGAAGCACAGTAGGTCGAGATGTCGGCCATCGCCCGGTAGGCCCCCGCACTCGACATATTGATGATCTTTCCGCCGCCGGTGTCGACCATTTTCTTGCCCGCGGCTTGGGCACCGAAAAAGACGCCCTTGACGTTGATCGACATGAGTTGGTCGTACTCGGCTTCGGTGACCTCCAGAAAGTCCGTCTCGTTAGTGATGCCCGCGTTGTTGACCATGATATCGATCCCGCCGAGTTCGTCGGCAGCGTCGACGGCGACCTGGAGATCATCTGGCTTGGTCACATCACACTCGACGTAGTGGGCCGTGCGGTCGGTTTCGCGCTCAATGAGATCGTGTGTTGATTTGCCGCCCTCACGTGGCGTCTCCTGGATGTCGGCGATGATCACGTCCGCGCCATGGTCGGCGAACGTCAGCGCGATTGCCCGGCCGAACCCGCTTGCGCCGTCGGTGATAACTGCGGTCTCGTCTTCGAGAAGTGGTTCCATACCGTACGGTGTTGGACTGTTTTCTTATATATTTATTATTATTTTAAATGTCCTCTGAGTTGTCGACTGCTGTCGATCCCGTGGTAAAAATTAACTCTCGGCTACTGGAATAGGGCGACAATGACTCTGCCCCCGGCTGATGCCCCGAACCACTGGCATACGACCACCTACGATGACGCCCACTCGTTCGTCTACGAGTACGGCGCGGACGTTGTCGACCTCCTGGACCCGCAGCCGGGCGAGCGCATCCTGGATCTCGGCTGTGGGACGGGCCACCTCACCCACCAAATCGTAGATCGGGGCGCGACCGCGGTTGGACTGGATCGGTCGGCCGAGATGATCGAGTCGGCACGCGACAACTACCCCGATATCGACTTCACCCACGCCGACGCCCGGGAGTTCACCGTTGACACGCAGTTCGATGCCGTGTTCTCGAACGCCGCTCTCCACTGGATCGAAGACCAGGACGCCGTCCTGGAGTCGGTCGCCGACGCCCTCCAGCCGGGCGGTCGGTTCGTCGCCGAACTCGGCGGCCACGGCAACATCGCCGCCATCGTTTCGGCAATCCACGCCGAACTGGCCGCCCGCGGCTACGAGACACCAATGCCGTGGTACTTTCCAACCGTTGGCGAGTATGCCAGCAGGCTCGAAGCCCACGGCTTTGAAGTCCGGTACGCCATCCTATTCGACCGACCCACAGCACTCGATGGTGAGGACGGCCTCGCAACGTGGCTAGAGGGGTTCGGTGACAGCCTGCTGTCGGGACTCTCCGAGGCCGACCAACAGGCGGTTATCGATGGTGTCGAAGACCGACTCTGCGAGGAGTTCTTTTCGGATTGCTCCGTTTATCGCAAGACGGCTCCCGTATTGAATCACTTACATAACAAATTCTCCTGTCTGAGTCGCTGAACTGCCGAATTTCTAGATACAGACTTTGCAGAAGCACCCAAACCAGACTATCCA
>NZ_JAQFWV010000141.1:0-2883 GCF_056175805.1 Halohasta sp. A2
GGAAATAAGTCCTCTCAGACGGCTCTCCTATCAGAGAACAGGTGGCGTTATTCGAGTACTGCAGAGGTATCGCTGAGCTCTGGCGAATAGTCTACTCGGAGTGTTTATCAATTCGAAACGAGACAGAAAGAAATAAAGAATATCGACATTTCGGTGAGGAAATTATCGGCGACCTTGTTGAGCGTGCTGAAGGACTAGGTCTTGAGGTCGTTGGTGTGGTCAAAACCGGTAAGATTGCACAGAACGTTGTTGAGTACGCAGAAGCAGAAGACATTGACACAGTCATTGTCGGCGAGGGTGGACACGGAACCATGAGAATATTTTGGATCCACTTCGGAGAAGATTATGCGGATGTGTCTGAAGCCTGTGACAGTCGTTAAGTCGTCTTAGTAATTCTCTCGCCAATCGTCCATTTTCTGTACTGAATCATATGCGCAGCACCCACTACGTATTACCACAATATGTGCCTTCGTCTTACAATCAATAACAGTAACTGAGACGATCTATACACTGAGTGCGTAGCCGTTGTCTGATTTGGTATACACTGATATTCAGTTGCAACCGATCGCTACCGCATGGATAGCCATTGGCAGCGTTGAATTAATTCGTCTCAGTCATCGCTGGTTGTGACGACGTTTTCTGTTTTGCTCTTAGGCTTGATGTGCGTAACTAATTCGCTGCTCTGTGTCGCCAAAGTGATCTCATTGTCGTCTTTGAGGTCGTCTATAGTGTTAGCGAACTCCTCGGATTCAAGGATTTGATACTCATGTTGCAGGCCTTTCAACACTGAGTAGATCATGATCAACAGAATTACTGTAAACGGGAGTCCACTGGTGATGGCTGCTGCCTGAAGTGCTTCAACAGCCCCCTCGCCCCCAGCGACAATCAATGCAATCGCAACAAGGCCCACAGAGGAAGCCCAAAAGACACGGCCAGTAGTCTGGGTTTTGTGTTTACCACCGCTACTGAGGTGTTCTAGAACTAACGATCCAGAATCAGAGGACGTCACGAAGAACGACATGACGAGTATAATTCCCATCACCGACAGTATCACTGTTCCCGGCATTGCGTCGAACATTCCGTACATCGCGATTTCCTCACCGGTTTCGAACAGTGGATCACTGATTACTCCTGCTGTTTCCTCACTCAACTCAAAATTGAGTGCTGTTGCACCCATCACTGTGAACCACGCGACAGAAAGCGTGGCGGGGATCATCAGGACGCCGCCAACGAACTCTCGGATTGTTCGCCCTTTCGAGATCCGGGCGATGAACATTCCAACGAACGGCGACCATGAAATCCACCAGGCCCAGTAGAACACTGTCCAGTCGACAAGGAAATTACCCTCACCCTCGCCGCCAGATCCGTAGAATTCGGATCCCGCGAAATACGGACCGTCAAATGCGTTTCCGAAGAATGATAGTTCAAAAAAGTTCCCTAAGTAGGCACCAACACCTTGTGGCAGCGCCCCGAGAATGAAGAGCGTGGGGCCAAGGAGAAACACCGAGAACATGAGGATCAACATCAGCGCGAGATTGAAATTGCTAAGCCGTCGGATTCCCTTGTCAAGACCGAGGTAGACTGAAATAACTGATAACCCCATCACGACTGCGATAATCGCGACGGTAACCCAGGTTTCGGTTGGGACTGCAGGGAAGGCACCAACTTCATCGCCAACAAACGAGAGTCCTGCGTTTATCTGGAGTGCTCCGAGGCCGAGTGACGTTACGAGACCGAACACAGTCGATAAGACAGTGAAAATATCGATTACGTGTCCTGGCCAGCCGTATATCCGGTCGCCTAGTAATGGATAGAAAATCGACCGGAATGTCAGCGGGAGACCACGATTATACGAGAAAAACGCGAGCCCGAGGGCAACTAGCCCGAAAAACGCCCACGGATGGATTCCCCAGTGGAATAACGATACTGCCATGGCAGCCTCCGCACCAGCTTCGGTTCCGCCCTCCGCGCCGAGATGCGGATCGAAGAGGTGGAAAACAGGCTCGCCGACACCGTAGAACATAAGTCCGATTCCCATACCTGCACTAAACAGCATCGCGATCCAAGAGATATCGCTGAACTCTTTTTCACCATCGACACCACCGAGCCGTATCACTCCGTACTTGCTGATTCCAAGATACACCATGAATATCAAGAATATGTTAGCGCCCATGATGAAAAGCCAGTCAAAGTAATCTGATACGCCGACCCGCATCTCCGAATATACCGATGTCGCCTGGTCTGGGAATGCGAGCGTGAAGAGTATAAATGATATAATGAAACCACCAGAGATGAGGAATACTGGTGGATTGACATCGAATCCGTATCCCTGCCAATTGTTTTCACCTGCTTTTTGATTCGTATTTGCGTGGAACAGTTCTTCTGTAATTCCTTCTTTCTCTTTGTTTGACATATTTGGTTTGGTATCCATTTCGCTGTGTATTGAACGGCCGATACGACAGTTTCAAATCGAACTAGGATGCTATGGCACTGTCAGTAGGCTTGGAGAGCCCAGTTTGGTTCAGTCAGTTCGATCTGTCTCTTACATCCGAACCAGACGGATGATTTAGTGTATTGTGGTCGAACTTCGATTAGTGGGATAGTTGCAATTCATATATAGCTTTTGATGGTGTATTTATTGCAACAGATATACAACGTAAGGATCTTTTTTGGCCCACATGCCGAAGCAAATCGTGTTTTCACACCCTGATTTTACATTTATTGAAATCTAGCTAAACAGTTTAGCGATCATATACGAGCCTGTCTAAGAATTCCACACCACCCGACACCTGATATCGGCCGAAGACACCGCTGCACAAATTGACAAACCGATTCAGTAGTGTTGTCGAAAAGAAAATCGAGTTCAGCTACCTAGCGATCGCG
>NZ_JAQFWV010000142.1:0-2837 GCF_056175805.1 Halohasta sp. A2
ATAAATTAGAGTCTTTTACAGTCTCAAATTTATTCTGTTATTTCTTCGGTAGTGACTCTGTTTTGTGATCGAATATTGAGAAAAACGACGACGAGCTATGTGAAATCACACTTCACTTGGATGGTGCACGATCCCCGCATAATTATTTCTATACCAGATATTATATGTAATTCACACAATACTTGATGAAATTTATTAAAAACAACACTCAATCGGTTAATCAAAACAATTAATACGAATATGTTAAAACACGATTAATGATGATTATAGATCGATCGAAACGACTGTGGTCGCATCTGTGGTCGATGCACGACCGGACGAAAGCATACATCACGCTAGATGCGACACGTATGCTGGATGACCTCGATTCGGTGTCGGCCGCCGAAGAACAGGCGGCCACTGAGGCATTCGGCGGAGACGACGGCGAGACAACCCAGCCGCGTACAGACGAGCCCGAGACCGGCGAACCAGGTCATGGAGCCGACGGTGGCGACGATCGATCCCCTTTCGATGTCGATCAAAGCTACGGGCTCCGACAGAAGGTCGGCTTCGTTCTCGGTCCACTGTTGTTCGCCCTCATCATGCTCGGTCCAACGCCCGGCGATCCGGCGGGCTACGAGGGTCAGGTCGTCGCGGCCGTCACCGTCTGGGTTGCCTCGTGGTGGATGACCGAGGCGGTTCCGATTCCGGCGACATCCCTGCTGCCGATTCCGCTGTTTCCGTTGCTGGGAGCCTTACCCGCGGCCGACACGACACCGTCGTACGCCAACCCACTGATCTTCCTGTTCATGGGTGGCTTTTTCCTCGCGATGGCGATGCAGCGATGGGACCTCCACGAACGGATCGCACTGCGGACGATCAAGGCCGTCGGAACAACCCCATCACGGCTGATTTTGGGGTTCATGCTCGCGACCGCGTTCCTCTCGATGTGGGTTTCGAACAGCGCGACGGTCATGATGATGACGCCCATCGCGCTTGCGGTGGTCTACCAGACGCGCGATCTCATCGATGACACGGGCCTAGACATCCCGACAGAGCAAGGCGAGTTCTCGTTCGGTGCAGCGTTGATGTTATGTATCGCCTACGGGGCCTCGGTCGGCGGCGTTGGCACGCTTATCGGGACGCCGCCCAACATTCTCTTCGCTAGTCAGGCACAGGAGCTGTTCGGCGAGACCATCTCGTTCGGCCAGTGGATGTTCTACGGTGTTCCGATCACGATCCTGGGACTTATGGTGGTCTACCTCTGGGTCACACGCGTCGCGTTCTCACCGTCGTTCGACAAACTCCCAGTCGGAGCCGAGACGATCGATACCGAGCTATCGCGGCTCGGTTCGCTGAGCAGACAGGAGATGATGGTCCTGGTCGTGTTCGTTGGCATGGCTCTGGCCTGGATCGGCGGTAGCCTCCTGACACAGTTCGAACTCGCAACCCTCCCTGACGACTGGGATACCGTCGTCGCCATCAGTGGGGCACTGGTCCTGTTTGCGGTGCCGACCCAAACCGACGACGGTGGGCACACCTTCTTGCTCGATTGGACACATGCGGTGCAGATCCCGTGGGGCGTTATTCTCCTGTTCGGCGGTGGCCTCGCGATCGCGGCTGGCTTCGACCAGAGCGGTCTCGCCGAGTGGCTCGGCGAACAACTCCAACTGCTCGCCAACGTGCCGTTAGTGGCCATTCTGCTGTCGGTCGTCGTGATGGCGATCTTCCTCACGGAGGTCACCTCGAACACCGGACTGACGGCGATGCTGATGCCGATTCTCGCCTCGGTGGCGATCGGCATCGAGGTACACCCCTACGGGCTCATGATCGCCGGTGCGACCGCTGCGTCGTTCGCGTTCATGCTGCCAGTTGCGACGCCACCGAACGCGATCGTCTTCGGCAGCGGGTACATCACCCTTCCACAAATGGCCCGAACTGGATTCGGACTCAACCTCATCAGTGTCGTACTGATCACGCTGTTCGCGCTGCTGTGGCTCCCCGTAGCGTGGGGGATCGATCTCGGAACACTCCCCGTAGAGTTCATGGACTCGTTCTCCGCGAACACGTAACGACTCGCGTTCGTTTTCGTACTCGTTTTTGCCGCGGGTGCTTGTATCGAAACCCAGTTTGGCAACGAGACGATCGATCCGTTCGCCGCGATCGGCGGCCTGATCGTGTCGGTGCTTCCCCACCGGGTGTACAAAGGCATCCTGTATGCCCCGCCGTCCTGGATGGGCAACACGAGTTCGCTGCTATCGCTGTCGCACTCGTGTCTGGCTTCTTCTGGACCGGCCTCGAAGCCAGATGGCAACTCTACGATCGCGGTATCCGTTTCCCGCTGCCGTTCTACCGTCGACGGGAGTAGCCGGTCACATTCGAAATAATGGAGGACGCTGGATACGCGATTTTACATCCCGTTATCAGCGTCTTTTTTTATTTGTCCAGGTCGACGGGGACATTAGGTGGATGATCGTCGATCTCGACGGAGAGGTCAAGTCGGTAGACCTCACCCTCAGACAAATGGAGAATAAATCCTCCGATGAATGGATTTGGTCCCATCGGGAGGAAGACAGTGAGCATATCGTCCTCTTCCGTTACCTGTTCAATCATCTCTGGGGGACGTGACGTCTGGAAGGCGATCGAATAGCACCCCTCTGTGGGATACTCCACGGGGAGTACGTCCTCGAAATTCTGGGTATCTCCTTCGAGTAACATCGTGCTGATCTGATCTAGCACTACTTCTGGGGTTTAGACTGGAGCCAAGGAGATCTGGGGAGAAACATCGACGAGGTCGGTGCAACTTGTCGGGATCTGCTCAGGTTTGACGAAACTTCAGCTGAGATTCGACGCTCCAA
>NZ_JAQFWV010000143.1:0-2822 GCF_056175805.1 Halohasta sp. A2
ATGGGATGGGCTCCGCTGCGGAGCCCATCCCTAAGGGGCGCATCCAACCTCTGCTGTCTGTTCATATCGCATCCGTTGAACGCTTCCTACGAGACAATACCGAAATCAGCTCGGGCTAAACACATACGATTAATCATACCCAGCAGACGCCCGAACGACAGCACATTTCTTGAGTAGCAAAACTTATTTTGAATATATATTAATTGGATGTCACGGGAAGTATATATATGAGTTTAATGTGATTAAAATATTTTTACAACCACAAAACCAAAATTTTTAAATCTACTCGGTTACAAACGGTATACATGAGTCAAGCTAAAATCGTAAAGCAGCCAGCCATCGACGAACAACGTGACAAGGAGTTCTATCTCCCCGGAGTATCAAGTGAAACTCTTGCTCGAATAGAACGACTATTCAAGCGGTAGTCAAGAGTCCACCTCAAGGCTGGACGCTATGACTTTTCCCACGCAGGTACTGAGAATCAATCAGTTCAGACTTTACCGCCCGAAGTCTGATCAAGTCGATTCAGCAGATGACTGTTCTATCTGACAATAACTACCAGATTGTGTAGTAATTGTGTAATCGGACTAACAGTGATTTGCGGCCCAGATTTCCGACTATGCATGAATTAATTAGCAGGCACAGTTGTATGTAGCAGTAACGCCCGGAATAGAGGCAGCAATAGCCGCGAACCACCGGGCGAACGTACCGAGACACATGATACGTGATATACACTACGGCTTTGACAGCATAGGAGGTGGGTTACAGTGACCCGCAGCTTTAACGGAAACAAGATCGTTCGCAGGGTTCAGATAGACTTGCAAGACAGTCCCGGTGACCCCTCCGTCCAACACGGTCAAGACACCAATCATCCAGAGCAGTCTCAAAATCGATTGGCCATGGAGTCGGCACTGACAAATATTGACAGTACAAAGCTGAATTTCATGATCCGATTCAAGGCCAAATTAAAAAAGTATTATATAAATCGACGTCGATCACGCCACATCGACTCGTCTGCCACTTCAAGGTGAGAACCGAATGAGAAATGATCACCAGCTAGTCACGTACGCGGATATCGAAGCTGCACAGGAGCGACTTAATGATCCATCGGTAGTTAAACGAACCCCGATCGAGCGGAGTACCTCGCTCGAAAAGATGACAGGGGCTGAGGAGGTCGTACTGAAGTTTGAACATCTCCAGTGGACTGGTTCGTTCAAAACCCGTGGCGCGTATAACAAGATTAAAACTTGTCTTGCAGAGGCCGATATCAGTCAGGTCATCGCAGCGAGTGCCGGAAACCACGCACAAGGTGTCGCTCTTGCCGCGACGAAATTGGGTGTGGAGTCAACAATTGTTATGCCAAAGACCGCACCACAGACAAAAATCGACGCGACCCGTGGGTACGGTGCTACTGTTGAACTCGTTGGGCAGGACTTCCAGGCAGCCACAGAATACGCACAGCGCCTGGCATCAAACTCGAACGCCGAGTTCGTTCACGCGTTCGATGATCCCGATATCGTCGCTGGGCAAGGAACACTGGGGGTAGAAATGGTCAAGGACTTCCCAGATGTCGAAACCGTTGTCGTCCCGATCGGCGGTGGTGGGCTCATCAGTGGCATCGCGACTGCATTTGCAGAACACAGCCCGGAGACGAAAGTCGTCGGTGTACAAGCAGCAGGGGCAGAGACAGTCCCAGACAGCCTTGATAAAGGGACCCCTCAGACGCTTGACTCGGTAGATACGATCGCAGATGGAATTGCAACCGGCGGAATATCCGATCTTACGCTGTCTATCATGGATCAGTACGTCGACGAGGTCGTCACGGTGACCAATAGCGAGATCGCAGAATCCGCTCTAATCTTGATGGAGCGAGCCAAGCAACTGATCGAAGGAGCTGGTGCTGCCTCAGTTGCAGCGATCCGAAGCGATGACCTTGATGTCGAGGGTGATCGGGTTATGCCACTACTGTGTGGCGGAAATCTTGATATGACGATGCTCCGTGCGATACTTATACACGCCCTCACACGTCGAGAGCAGATCCTTCGATTGCGGGTTCACATCGACGACCGTCCTGGGAAAATGTCGGAGCTTTCGGGCATCATTGCTGATCACGGGGCCAATATTCAGACAGTTAGGCACGATCGTGCACTAGAAGATCTCGACGTAGGTGATGCATACCTGATCTTCCAGGTCGAGACTAGCGGTGCGGAACACGCTAGCAACATCATCGACTCGATCGTCGATCACGGCTACGAAGTTGAACTGATCAACCGTGAAGTTGCGGAATCATAGTCCACTAACTGACGGGATATATACGTTTGAACAGTATGTAGACACAAACATCGTAGACCAATATGAACAGATGAACTGTGGTGGCGCGATCTGAGAACAGGCATATTCCAGTAGTCCAAATTTTGAAGACACAATATAACATTTCTCTAACAATATTTGGTTTCACAACATCTCGATTACCAACCTCAATACCGGAGAGAAAAAATCTCACGTTTCGCTTGATGTTGGAAAGTGTTCTCACTTGTATTGAAACGAAGTTGGACACAAAGTAGAGATACCGCCAATTAGGCCTTGAATAGCGTGATAAGCTCCGATACATTTCATCGAAACCAGCGGCTGTCAGGGGTTCAGTGACGACGATCGGGATTAAGATGCTTTCTCGCTTGGGTTGATTGCCGTCGAGTATCAGCCTGTCCAAGAAACACCGACAGAAACGTCAGATTCTGTAGCTCTTGAGCGTTCATCACGGCAAATTTATCTAGCTGAAAACACTATACTGCGTAAGGATTTACTCGTGACGTTTAATTTTA
>NZ_JAQFWV010000144.1:0-2772 GCF_056175805.1 Halohasta sp. A2
TAAATTAGAGTCTTTTACAGTCTCAAATTTATTCTGTTATTTCTTCGGTAGTGACTCTGTTTTGTGATCGAATATTGAGAAAAACGACGACGAGCTATGTGAAATCACACTTCACTTGGATGGTGCGCAGCTGTGTAGGTTAGATAATCGTGTCGCGTAATCGGTCCCAACACCTCTCGGAATTGTAGCTTTAGAATCAGATGAGTCTGATATAATGTCGGTGGCATAGATCTAGGTATATTTATTTAATTTAGGGAGGAAAACAAAGCCCGAATCTCATATGTGAAAAACCGACACTTAATGCTAGTTAAAACGACTTGTCTTTGAGAGCTTTTCCCAAATACGATTTAAAACCGTTCTCAAGCCCATATTCTCTGTATACCGTTTTGGAGAAAAAGTTTTGTTTTCTGATGATAATGATTCCCTATGTCGCAACAGAACGAGCTCCCCGACGAAGAGATAATCTCAATGCTCCGCCAGTGTGAGGCCGAGTATGATATATGTACACCCCGTCGGTTCGACAAGATGGATGAGACGTGTCCATCATCACTGGTCATCCGACGATTTGGCACCTGGAAGGAGGCAAAAGAAGCAGCAGGTGTTGGATCCGAAGATGGACTCGGTAGTAGCCAAAGCAACCTCTATAATGACGAGGATGTCCTGTGGCACATCAATGAATGTGCGCGTCGTAATGATGGCCGATGTACGGTTGAGATCCTTGATCAAGAGGAAGACCTGATTGCACCGTCTATTGCGATCGAACGGTTCGGGTCATGGGATGAGGCAAAGCGATTAGCGGGTTTTGGAGACAACGATGGAAAGTATCCTACAAAGGAATACAGTGATCAGGACTACTCGCGACTGATGGAGGAATTGAGAGAAAAGCACGGTGAAGTGATGTCCATGACCGATAGATGAAGTAGGAGCGTAGGTACTGAAATTTGTACGTTCAGTTGATATTTACTTGAGTATCGACCCTCATATAGTCGTTCACAGTCGGTTGAGAATATTGGTCGGTATGTAGCAGACCGTTTATCGGCCATCCAACACAGATTCAGAGAAATTCCCGGTTTCTCTTTTCAGCCTTCTCTATGAGTTGCTGATTAAATTCGTCGCCGTCACGGCCATGATGTCGACGTCGGTGGCAGTTAGGGCAAAGCGCAATAACATTCTCGGGGGTATCGGGACCCCCATCTGCTCGGCGATGGAGGTGGTGGACCTCTAAAAATGGGTCACCTGATTCACCAACAAATGGTGCATTATTTCCACATCCTTGACATTCGCCATCGGCGTGTCGAAGAGCAAATTCCTTGACCACCTCAGAGCGAGGATATGAGCGGGTTTCACTCGATCTACTTCGTGCACTAGATGAGTTGGTTGCTCTCGGAGCGCTTTGCTTTGCTTTCTCAAATAGTTCCTCTTCCGAGAGAGATGAAGGTGTCCCGCTTTCAATTTCGATCTCTGCACCGCCGACAGGTTCGAGTTCGAAGCGTATCGCCTCTCGTTTGCGTTCATCTTTATCTCCTAGTGTTTCCCACCGATGACCAGCGTACTCGAATTGGCCTACATAGCTGACTATCCACGGATAATCTGTATCCTCGAATAGGTGGATCTCTTCATTTTCCTTGCCGTGCTCTCGGATCGCTTTGTTGCCTCCTTCCATCGTCATATCGCCTTCGGCCCCCTCTCCGGTGTACAGAAATGTATCGTTCGGGAGGAATTCATCTTCATATCCGTAATCCTCACCCGATTCTCCCGTGAAAAGGAAAACAAATGGATGTTTTGCTGGCGTTGCTATTCCACTATAACGTTGACCGCCGAATACATCATGAAGTTCCCACCGATTGTATCTTTTTCCAACATCGAAGATACCATCCTCCGGAATCGGTTCGATCTCTACCGATGGTGGTTCATAGTACCACCCTTTACTGAGTTGCTTGATTCGTGAATCGGAATCCCTAATCAGGTCCTGTTGAACTGTTCGAATTCGGTGTTTCCACTCTGGTTGGTTGCTATCCGTTCCACAAGTATCTCGACAGAGAATATCTGGTTCGCACAGATTTGGATATGTCTCCTTTACGAGTTCATAGACGTCTTTTGTCTCATGAAATCCAGTAGGAACACAGCCGAATTCGGATTCTCGAAGGTTCTTGTATAACCGCTTGTAGCTCTCTTTTGTGCTCATAATCTGTCGTCGGAAGGGATATTGTTGAATCTTTGTCTCTCCTACCCAATTCACCAGAACTGATTTGAATGGAGGGTGTCCACCGAGCTGTATGCAATCTGATAACCTAGTACCTGACAAATAACAGATTTTACTAATAATATTGGACAAGCAGATCAACCAATGTCACTCACCCGTTTGGCGACTGACATCGGCTTTGTCATTTCTGATGTCGGCGCACATACAACCGGGCAGTACGGCGACGGGATTGGATCAGAAGATGGGGAGCGTCAAGTCGAACTCTTAGTAGATTCACTCAAAGTACACGATCCGTGGTACCAGGCCATATCGCAAGAAGTTCCTTATCCAACTACCGGAGAAGGGTGCGATCTGTAGTTACCTGATGGCGTTCAGGTTGGGACCGAATTGAGACCATTATTGGTCTCTTGTAACCGTCAGAACTATTAATTAACGCTAAATATTTGGTCGCGTCTCAGAACCGTTTAGACTTCACCTCCAGTAGCCTCAACCGAGGCGGTACAGTGAATCTTCTCGTGGAGTGATTCACACAGAATCTCATTGAAGAACCGGTTGTAGCGATCTGGATC
>NZ_JAQFWV010000145.1:0-2568 GCF_056175805.1 Halohasta sp. A2
AGCACGGCTTGGAGCAGGCCGCTCACACTTTTGGTATCGTTCGATCAGTGAATCTCGTCGGCGGATCGTTCGAATTCCTCGTCGACTGCCTTGCTATAGGGGGATTCCACAGCTCTACATAAGAGCGACTGCGGAAGTAAGACTGGAGAAGAGCCTATATTCTTTCATCATCCGAGATGACGGATTCAATAGCTTCAATAATGTCACTTTTCGATGGCTGAGTCACCTGCCCAGTTTGGTTTCCATCACAGAAAGCCTTAATTCGTTGATAATAAACATCTGCATGGATTTCTACCTCGATATCGGTCTCTATCGACTCGTATGACTCTTCAGTTACTGTTGGTGGCTCGTCACGCATTTGAGATGCACGTTCAGCAGCCCCTTCTCTTGTTGCGGATACGAGTGAATAAACATGATTCACCACAACCTCCTCAATACCAGTAATGATCGAATCATATCCCCGCACGAGAAAGTAAATATCATCTTTGTAATCATATGACCAAATGTCGATATGAACACCGATAGCTATCCCACCCTCCCGTATCTGCAGATCGTATTCATCCTGAAATGACTCGATTCTCTTCTGTGCCGCCTCAACGTCATCATCCGCCAGATCGTCATTTACATCATCAAGGAACTGGGCTAATACGTCTCTGGCTGGTTCCATGTGCAACCCGATTTTGTAACTCTATCCTCAAGAATCATGAGATCCGTCACTGCTGTCCATCACTTATTGTCGACCTTGGCAACAAGATCATCAAGAGAGTCGACTGAGTCCGTTGGCATAGACGAATTGTAGCGAGAAGACGATTAAAAGATGAGCTTCTTGAGGTTGAGAGATATGGTGTAGATGGCATACTCACGAGATTCTGATCGAGTTGGAGCATAATCCAATTAGTCATCTAAATACAATATTTCTCAAACACGTATATATAACAAACAAGTCTACAGAAACTCGGCTTTATAAACAGACACGTCATCGTTGAATCCTAAATCGACGGCTAGGAGGCCCTCTTACATATCGACAGCCTCCAGACCAGTCTTGTGCCTGTCTTCTGTGCGGCCGAAGAGTTCGTTATCGGAGGGCCCCTCGAAGAGTATCCGATTACCGAATGCGTCGAGGCCGCGATTGACGTTGTGAGCGAGGAAGAGGATATCGACGCCGCGCTGGCGTATATATCCTTGGCTGAGATACAGATCATTGATGGAGGCAGTTCGATAGGAGTAGGATCGACAAGATTGAATCGTGGATCGTCTCCGAGTGGCTGAGCGGGCTCGACAGTTTGTAGGACGCGTTTGCTTATCGCGAAGTTATTGATGAAGAGTAGTAGATATCCGAACTAGTTTTGTACAATTCAGAAACTATACTGTGTTAAATAATAGATTAATTGTTTGAGAATCGATTAGTTCACATTATTTTGATGATCAGGATTCTATACACAACTCTTGATGAACCCTGCAGGCACAACCGAGACCAACTAGTTTTAGATTACAGTACCTTTCGTTGGTGTCCCTTCTACGTTCTGTGGTGGGTTCATTCCATTACCTGTTCTGGATCCAGGAACCACATCAAAGTCTTTGGGATCTCCATTTCCTTGCTCAAATACTGCTCCCTCTACGAACACACTACGTCCGGTATTATCTCGATTACCCGTGAACGTACTGAACTCATCTCCAACTAACGTCGCAGCCTCCAAGAACATCTCATTGCCTGTTGTCAACGTAATATCTGCTTGGCTCCCTTCTGTGACATCCAGAAGTGCAGAGTTGACGTTGAGGTCGTCTTCAACCGACTCAATCTCGATGGGGCCGGAGCTGGGCATTTCCATCCCGACACCAGAGAATGATTCTTCAACAGTGATCATTACAGATGCACCACTACCAGCAGACGTGTCTACAGTGGAACCATCGACTGTACCTTCACCCTCTTCGGAGGTGATAGATATCGACCCAGCAGAGAGGATCGTCGATTCGGTCGTAACAATGTCCCCATTCGAGGTCATCTCAATGGCTTGTCCAGAACCTGAAGTCGTGTCGATTGTTGCAGTGTCGATTGTTATGGATCCAGGGTCTGTAGTTAGCGAAACTTGACCAGCTGTTTCGATTGTACCCCCATTTATTTCGATTTCTTCCGAATCAATATCCACTTCAGCGCCTATATTATCGCTCGTATCGATGGTTCCTCGGATCTCAACTGTCCCACCGTCCGCCGTAAACGATACTGAATTGAACTCAGTCATCACAGTTGCTCCATCATCAACAATAATAGATCTCGCGTCTATATCGAGTGAACCAACCATCACATCGCGTACAATAACGAGGTCAATTTCATCGAAGTCCTCGTTCTCAAGTTCGGATTCAGAGTACGTTGGTTCACCGTCATTATACTCCCCGTTACCATTCTCATCAGAAAATGCGACTGCACTTTCTGGGAGTTCATTTCCGTTCCCACTTCCATTTTCATCATCTCCGTTCCCACTTCCATTTTCATCATCTCCGTTCCCACTTCCATTTTCATCATCTCCGTTCCCACTTCCATTTTCATCATCTCCGTTCCCACTTCCATTT
>NZ_JAQFWV010000146.1:0-2540 GCF_056175805.1 Halohasta sp. A2
TGGAGACACGCTGCTCCAACGGGATACTGTCGATACGCTTCCTGATCGACCGGTGGAGGTCGTCGCCGACCTCCACCTCGATCCCTACTACGGCGATGAAGACGAGACAGAAGCTCTCTACTCCTCACTGGCCAAGCGTGGAACAACGACGTTTCACGCTTATGCGACACTCTACGCACGGGTGCGCAACAAACGCTACACACTAGCGGTTCGCCAGCTGGTCGCTGGCGAAACCTCAGGTGACGTACTCGGTGAGTTCCTCGAACTGCTTGACGGCCTTGACCTGAGCGTCAAGGCCGTCTATCTTGATCGGGGCTTCTACAACAGCACCTGTCTCGGGCTGCTGTACGCCTACAATTACGCTTACGTCATCCCGGTTGTCAGGTGGGGTGATACCATCAAAGATGAACTCAGCAGTGGTTGGAGCCGTGTGATCGAACACGAACTAGCTGGGAAGGTGACGTTCCCTGTGTACATCGATTGCGTCTACCAGCAAGGTAGATACGACGAACATGGGGTGGCGCGTCACGGCTACGCCGCTGACGCGCCGTTTATCGAAACTCCACGCGATGCCCGGGAACATTACCGCAAGCGGTTCGGCATCGAATCTTCCTACCGGTTGGCTAGGAAAAGCCTCGCTCTCACGAGCTCTCGTGATGCCGGATTACGGCTGTTGCTGTTTGTCGTGAGCCTGCTGTTACAGAACGTCTGGCGCTATCTCCACTGGATGTACGTGGCGGCGCCCCCGCGGGGGGCGCCGCCTCTTGGAGTGGTCGTTCGTAGAGTTCTGTGAGATGGTGCTCCGTGCTGCCTGGACAGCACTCGGTGTTCGTCGATCTGTTCCAGCGAACCAACCGCTTGACAGCCGGTTCTTCCGGTAGTTGTCCTTGGATTAGGGCAGCGTTGGTGAGTGGCAACGCCGTCGCGTCGGCGGCTGATCGCCGCCGACAGCGACTGGATGCCGGTAGAACTCCCAGCCACCGTCTTGCTGGAGGCTAGCCAGCCACCGCAGACACAGATTCAGCACCTATTGGAGGAGATAGGGAGGCTCCCGATGTGATCAACTGAAGGTGGGCTCGACCACTGGCTCACCTTCGTCGGTGAGCCAGCGGTCTCCCCGACGAATAATGCGGCTGAGAACGCACTTCGTGAACCTGTTGTTCTCCGGAAAATCATCGGAAGACTCCGTAATGACCGAGGAATGTTCGTTCATGAGACAGTCTTGTCCCTGCTGGCGACGTGGCGCCAGCAGGGACGCAATCCCTACGAGGAACTTCGTCGAGTTGTCAGCAGCAATAAGATGATCTCACGAGCTCACGCTGTACCAGCTGTCGAGACTTCGGGGTAAACACATACGAGAATTTTAACGGTATCTCTGTAAGAATTGCGACCGCATGTTCAACGACAAGACTGGCACGATTTTCGCTCACTCGAAGATTGCGCTCCGACGGTGGCTTTTCTCGATCTACGCGTTTCTCCGGTTTAATACGAGTCTCCGGCCATCCGTCTTTACCTATGGAAATTCTGCTACCCGAACAAACCACGATGAGCATCAAATTCTTTTCGGCCTGAGAGATGTTCAACTGAACAGCGCTACAAATCGATAGACGGGGATCTGATGCTGCGGTATGCTGTTATTGCTGGGCGGAAACGAGAATGCTGTAGCTGTGGCTGTTGCGGTCTGCATCCCGGCCGATGACCGCCGCCCGGAGTGGTCAGCACCACCTTTGAACGTCCGTTCACTCGGGAGCTGCTGACCCTGAGACGTACGATACTCAGCTACAAACTCTGGTGTGCAAAGGTTACGCAGACCACTCCTGGCGGCGGTCAGGCACTCACCTCTGAAGGGTCATACACCTCCTCTCGGTCAAGCATGTGGTGAATTGACACCAGTAGTTTACGAGCAGTTGCAACAATTGCCTTCTGTGACCCCTTTCTACCTTCTAATCGGTCGTAGAACCGACTCAGATACTCATCTTGGCAAGTATGAACAGCTGTTCGAGAACACTGAACGAGAATCCAACGTAACTGTCTAGAGCCGCGTTTCGAGATCCCGCCCTCAATCCGCGAGTCGCCTGACTCGCGGATTATGGGGTTCAGCCCAGCATAACTCACAACCTGTTTATCACGATCAAACCGATCAACCTCACCTATTTCGGCGTAGATCATGAGAGCTGAATAGTAGCTCACGCCAGGGAATTCAATAAAATCATCCGGATATATGACACAAGACGAACTATTCCCCGAACGTGGCCTTCTTTGGAACAGGAGAAATGAGATTCTGGTTGATGTTTCTAGGTCAGGAAATCCAACATTTGTTGATGGAATACACCGACTTATTATGGCGAAAGTCCTCAGTTTGAATAAGATACCCGTTGTTGTGCTCTGTAGACACAAACGATTGATTGAGGCCAACAGAGCCTGTCCAAGAAACACCGACAGAAACGTCAGATTCTGTAGCTCTTGAGCGTTCATTACGGTAAATTTATCTAGCTGAAAATACTATACGGCGTAAGGATTTACTCGTGACGTTTAATTTT
>NZ_JAQFWV010000147.1:0-2467 GCF_056175805.1 Halohasta sp. A2
GCCGACAGCGACTGGATGCCGGTAGAACTCCCAGCCACCGTCTTGCTGGAGGCTAGCCAGCCACCGCAGACACAGATTCAGCACCTATTGGAGGAGATAGGGAGGCTCCCGATGTGATCAACTGAGTATGTGACCGAGATTGAGTCTATCGCCGAGGAGACGTGTGAAGTAGGAGAGGAGGGTAGTGACATTCTCCCCGACACGCCCGTCGAAATCAGAGAGCTCCGACACAATGGAAAGTCAGATCGATACGTTCTTTTCCGAAATGTCTGGGGCCCAGAAGACGTGGAACGACCACAGTTCCGTGATGATATCGACAAGAGCGACTTGTTTGTCGCGTTCAGGCTTGACGAAGAGGGACAACTGACTGACTCAGCTGGATCCATCAGAGTTAGTCCGCTCTTCAGTTACCTCCCAGTGAAACAATATAGAGAAACGGACCTCGACTTTGTCGTCCATGCCGACTTTGATTTGACGCTCAACCGAGAGGATATCCAGCGGGGGAGCCCGTGGAACAAACAGGTCATTGAGGAGCTTAGGCGGCAGGTGTTGGTTCCTGTAGCGAAAACGATTGCAAATCACGAGACTTGGCAAGAACAACTCGAATACATAGTGCCAGAAGAGCAAGGGACCGAAGGACTCATTCACGACAGGTTACTAGGCGAGTTCGTCGAAGAGCTCAATTCGATGCCCCTGCTCCATATTGGGGGAGATCTCGACGAGGACGCCAACCCAGGACTCGTCGCGCCGGAGGACGCCGCAATTGTCGCTGACGACGTCATTAACCTCCTTGGACCGGCTACGACTTACGATGAGATCGGTTATTGGCCTGTCCTTGCTGAGCAGGAGGCTGTCATCAGTCGTATCGAAGACGATCCTGAAGAAAAAGAATTGAGTGAAGTCCTCAAGAACCTTTCATCCGGATTAGCGGCCGAACGTGACATGGACTGGTTCAGACGCGCGTTTGTCAGACTCGCCGGGTTCGATCCAACGACGACAGAGGTTCCAACTGTAGGGGAAATGGATGATGAAATAACCGTTGACGCCAGTAAACAAGATGCATTCACTAACGAGATCGTACCAATTGAGGGTGGTGATTTGGTCGCAGGTGCTGAAAACAAGTTCCGATGGGGAGATGTGAAACTTCAGCCAGAAGGAGGGTACGAAGGAATTGAAGGCGAAGTTCAAGAATTGACTGATAAGGCGGTGGTTGACTCCGAACTCTTCGAGGGAAGGTGGGGTCACGTGATTAGACTCCTATTCGACGAATTAGTGGATGAAGTCCTGACGACGGCAGAACTGCTTGCAGAGGCTGCGGCAAAAGGGACACTCAGTGAGATATCGGCCCGACGAATCGCCGAGTCGTACGCGAGCGAAACGAGTGTTGGCGAAACGACTTCAAAACTACTACGCGATTTGACCATCACTGGGGCAGAAAGCGATTTTCTCAATGAGATAGAACAAAATCCGGACCCCAAGGAAATCGGCAGCACAATTGAGCAGTGGGCGGTCAACAATTGGCCGGACCTGACATACCACGACAAAAAGGCCGTTCTCCGGTATCTAAAAACCCGGTTGGATGAATCCGACAGGAAGGAGTTAGACATTGACGGTTTGGACGATATCACGCTACCGAGGAAAGAAAATAATAAGTGGGTCGACACTGGACGACTCCTTTTCCCCGAGGAATTTAACCCAGTATATGATTATGAGCGTCTCATAAGGGAGTATCCAGAAGTCTTTGAGGATAGACGGGGCAGCAAGTACTGCTTTGTTGACCCAGGAATAATCAATGAAGACCCGGACACGTGGCGCACTCTTTTAAAGAAGTCACTTGGCGTAAGAGATGAGGTACCAAACAAGGAATTATCCGGGAAAATCGGCGAGGAATTCGCACGTGAGGAACTCGAAGACCGAGGTATCAATATAGTCGCGGACAATTCTGATCGGCGACAGGTAGGGTGGGACCTCAAAGATGAAGAGGGAAATTTCTACGAAGTGAAATCCCGCGTTGGTCGCGTCCAGAACATTGACCTTGAAGGCAAGCAGTTCAAGAAATTCGCGGACGCTCAAGAGGAGGATAGTGATTATGAGTACTACATCATCTCAGTCAGAAACTCACTTCGACCCGAAAACACGATGATTCAGGATATCTCCGACGTCGCTGACGTTCTTGATGCACAGGATAAGTTGAGTTTCGACCCTCGAAATACTGATGAAGAGGAACCAATCTAACGATGGAATTAGCTTGGTCTAATAAATATGAGTGCAGGAACGGTGCGTTCTTCGTTCGACCGAATCCCTCTTCCATACCAACACGAATATCATTCCAACCTAGTGTCAGTTGATCACATTGGGTTAGAGGAAGTGTCTGTTTGGACATGGTGTGAAAGAACTCCAAACAGACAACCAAATCGAAGAAGAGCATCTGCTTAATTTTGTCGTCAACACTCTTGACGAGGAACTC
>NZ_JAQFWV010000148.1:0-2465 GCF_056175805.1 Halohasta sp. A2
GATAAAATTAAACGTCACGAGTAAATCCTTACGCAGTATAGTGTTTTCAGCTAGATAAATTTGCCGTGATGAACGCTCAAGAGCTACAGAATCTGACGTTTCTGTCGGTGTTTCTTGGACAGGCTGTTGGCTTCGATGAAAACCCAGTCGTCATGTCCAAGACATTTCACTCGCTAAGCGACGACGCGAGTCAGAAAGGTGCCCCTGAGGGTTGGGAACTTGAGATCAGCGAGATCTACCCGTCTGCTGGGGCCGGTTTCCTTGTCGCACTCACTGCTGACGCACTGACCATGCCAGGTCTCCCGGCGTCGCCTGCAGCTGCCGACATGGACATAGACGCGGACGGCAACATTACGGGTCTGTTCTGACCCGCCACCTCAGCAAGTACGGGTCGCGTCTCAAAATTGTGTTATTCCATACAGTACTTGCATACAAATTCCAAGCGACCTATCGGTTACGCTATTGTCGCGATCGCTTCAATTTCGACTGCAGCCCCCTTTGGCACCGATCCAACGCCGACAGCACTCCGTGCTGGTGGCTCTGAATCAAAAAACTCACTATAGGCCTCATTGAACGCGTCAAAATCGTCGATGTCGTCGAGAAAGACAGTAGTCTTTAGTACATCGTCGAATGAGAGCTCCTCGGACTCAAGAATTGCCTCGACGTTTTTGAGACACTGACGCGTCTGATCGGTGACAGACTCCTCATCGAGTAACTCGCCATCGGTCGTCAGGGGCAACTGACCGGCAGTGATGAGGATGCTTCCATTCGTAGCCGCTTGACTATACGCGCCGACCGCGGCTGGTGCATTATCCGTGCTGATAACACGCTTCATGAATTGGCCTTTTGCGGGTAGTCTGTTAAATCTTGGTTATCAGACGACCTGTTGCATATTATAACAAAATATTGGTAAATTATGCATCGGCTACCTTACTATATCATTGCAAAAGTTTTCGATGATGCGAAGGCCGGCCCCAGTAAGGATACTCTCGGGGTGAAACTGGACTCCGACGTGTGGCCGATCAACGTGACGGACGCCCATAACAATACTCCGATTGTCGTTGGTATGAGATTGTGTCCAAAAAATTAAGCAGTACGTTCGCGATGGAGATACCTTCCAAACAAACGTTTCCCACCGCCTGACTGCCCCAGCGGCCGTTCATCCAGTCAACGCGTACGAGGCCCTTCGACGCGTAAATCCAGCACCCTACTCAGGACTGTTGGAGTTTCCTGGAGTTGATCTTGTTAGTGCAAGTCCTGAACTGTTGTTAGACGTCGACGGTGATCAGTTACTCACCGAACCGATTGCCGGGACGCGCCCACGTGGTGACACAGAACTCGAAGACGAGCGGTATGAACAGGATCTGCGCAATGATGAAAAAGAGCGTGCCGAGCACGCAATGCTTGTCGATCTTGAGCGAAATGATCTCGGAAAGGTAAGCGATTACGGAAGTGTAGACGTTTCGGAGTACCGCCGTGTAGATCGGTACTCCGAGGTGATGCACCTCGTCTCGCTCGTTGAGGGAAAGACGCGCTCGACTGTGAATATCGCCGATGCAGTCGCGGCCGTCTTTCCTGGGGGAACGATTACAGGGGCACCAAAACCTCGGACAATGGAGATTATTGACGAGGTCGAGACAACGCGAAGAGGGCCATACACTGGAAGCATTGGTGTATTCGGCTTCGACAATCGGGCAACCCTAAACATCACGATTCGAACTCTGGTACGCCACAAAGGTGAGTACCGGCTCCGGGTTGGAAGCGGCGTAGTGTACGACTCAATCCCAGAGGCCGAGTATCAAGAAACACTGGACAAAGCGCGAGCACTAGTAACAGCCGTCGATAGAGCACTGGGTGAGCAGGGATCTTTCGCCGTCGAGTCGTCTACCGATTCAATTGAGGGGAGCCGATGATACTCGTAATCGATAACTACGATTCGTTTGCGTACAACCTCGTCCAGTACGTCGGAACATTCGATGACGTCACCGTTCGGCGCAACGACGAGATTGGTATCGCAGGTATCCGTGAGCTCGACCCGGACGGTATCGTTGTTTCGCCCGGCCCGGGCACACCGACGGAGGCAGGAGTCTCGATCGATATCTTCGCAGAGACGACGTACCCGACTCTCGGGGTTTGTCTCGGACACCAAGCGCTGTGTGCAGCCAACGGGGCACCTGTGGGACACGCCCCAGACGTCGTGCATGGAAAGTCATCTGAAGTATGCCACGCAGGAACGAGCTTGTATGAAGGAATCAACGACACATTCGAAGTCGGGCGATACCACTCGCTGGCCATCGAACGAGTCGACCTGCCAGGCGAACTCAAAGAGACGGCTCATGAGCCTGTCTAAGAATTCTCACACTCTCAGTCATCGATATCGGTCGAAGACACCGCAGTATAATTTGCTCAACCGATCCAGCAGCGTTGACAAAAAGAGAGGCAAACTCAGCTATCTGGCGATCGTG
>NZ_JAQFWV010000149.1:0-2236 GCF_056175805.1 Halohasta sp. A2
ACTCACAAAGATCACGCTCCTGTGCCTGTCGATGGGCCCGTTCCTTGGCTCCTCGGCTGTTTTTTAGTTCGGGAAGTACCGAATATCACACCGATGAGGTCTGTGATCACTGTCCGAGTTCGGTGTTTTCGGCGTACGGCTGTATCCCACATTTCGTGCGGGCGGAAGGTCAATCGTTTTTCATCAAGGCGTTTTTGTCCAACTCCGCGGTGGTCTTGAATCTTGTCGCTGATCTCAACAAGATCGGCTCAACTGTCCGGCTGGTGAGTATGACCCACACCGGCAGCGGCGAGGAACTCAGCGAGGAGATCTACGAGGTTGATGTCTCGGCGTTGACGCCCAAACAGCGGGACGCACTTGAGTTGGCGATCGATGAGGAGTATTATGAGTCCGGCGAGAAGCCATCGATGGAGACACTGGCAGAGCAGTTATCCATCTCAACATCAGCGTTCTCACAGCGACTCGCACGCGCTTTTTAAACTTGATGGGTCAGTTCACCGACTGATCGCCGCGCTTTTTAGTCGTCTGCTTCTTGGGTTGCTCGATACCGGTAGTAGCCCCCAGTGAGGCTGCTGGCGTCGATCCCCTCGTGATCGAGGATTCGGGTCGCCATATAGGAGCTTTTGCCGATCTTACAGTAGGTCACGACCTCCTCGTCATCGGCACGGTCGGTAGCCCACGATCGGAGTTTGCCGAGCGGAACGTGTTCATCCTCGGGGATCGCCCCTTGGGCCTCGCGCATCTCCGGCGGACGGGTGTCGACAACCGTCGCCTCCTCGCGTAGCTCCAAGAATTCGTCGAGATGGATAATGTCGGAAACCCCTTCGACAACGTTTGTCCCAATCATGCCCAACACGTTGACCGGGTCTTTTGCCGCCGAGTACGGCGGTGCGTAGGCGAGATCCAGATCCCGGATATCAAAGACCGTGTCACCGTGGCTGATCGCTGTTGCCAGCACGTCGATCCGCTTGTCGACGCCATCCTCACCGATCGCTTGGACGCCAAGGATCGTCCCGTCGTCGGGATCAAAGAGGAGTTTGAAATGAATATCTGTCGCGCCGGGATAGTAGCCGGCGTGGTTTGCCTCTGCGGTGTAGATCGCCTCATAGGAGCGATCGTCCTCGATCAGTGTCTCCTCGGTGAGCCCAACCGTCCCGACATCCAGGTCAAATACCTTTGCGATCGCGGTATCCAAGACTGGATCGAGTGTGTCGTCGTGGCCCGCGATATCGTTGGCCGCGACTCGGCCCTCGCGGTTGGCCGGCCCACCAAGTGGGATCCACGATCGCTCACCAAACACGCTCGGAACCGCAACCGCGTCGCCGACCGCGTGGATCGATGGTTCGGTCGTTCGCATCCGGTTGTCGACCGGGATCGCCCCGCTGTCGGTGAGATCTAGCCCGGCGGCTTCAGCCAACTCGGTTCGGGGTCGGACACCGGTCGAGATTACGACCAGATCGAACGTCCGCTCCGCACCGGAGCCCATCGTGGCGGTGATCGTCCCATCGTCGGCTTCGGTGAGTGCTTCAACACCCGAACCGAGCCGGAGGTCGACGCCCTGAGCTTCGATGTGCTCCTCAACAAGTGCAGCCATCTCCTCGCCAAGTGTGTTTGGCATCACCTGCTCAAGCAACTCAGCGACAACGACCTTGTGGCCGGCCTCGTGGAGATTTTCCGCAACCTCGATCCCGATGTAGCCGCCGCCGATCACGAGTGCGTCCTCGGCGTCCGCAACCTGCTGTCCGATGCTGACCGCGTCCTCGACTGTCCGGAGGGTGTGACAGCCGTCCATCGCCTCGGGATCAAACATCGGCGGTACCAGCGGCTCGGCACCGGTCGCCAACACCAACTCGTCGTAGGCGAGTTCGTAGGTCTCACCGTCCTGGGGTTCGACGGTCGCGTGTTGTTCCTCTGGCGAAATATCGGTGACCGTCTGCCCAGTGCGGATATCTAGGTCAAACGCCGCACTCAGTTGGTCGACACCCATCACCGCTAACTCTGATTTGGGAACCGTCCCACTCAGATGGTAGGGAAGGCCACAACTCGCATACGAGACGTGGTCGGTGGTCTCAATAACGGTGATATCAGCAGCTTCATCCATTCGTCGAAGCCGCGTTGCGGTACTCATTCCGGCCGCGTTGCCGCCAACGATCAGCACCTGCGTGCCCATACCTGATGGCTGGTGCGATCAGGGATATATACTGTATGTGATTCCCAATAGTATAGAATTGGCAAC
>NZ_JAQFWV010000150.1:0-1914 GCF_056175805.1 Halohasta sp. A2
CAACGCCGTCGCGTCGGCGGCTGATCGCCGCCGACAGCGACTGGATGCCGGTAGAACTCCCAGCCACCGTCTTGCTGGAGGCTAGCCAGCCACCGCAGACACAGATTCAGCACCTATTGGAGGAGATTGGGAGGCTCCTGATGTGATCAACTGAGTGTGTCTTCAAAGGTGAAGTTATAGATAAACGGTGTGTAGTGGATTTCTAACAGATCACGACTGAAGACCCACTAGTGCATCTGTCCCTAGTACCAGCCAAACTGTCCCTACCAGAGACTGACAAACCTATCTGGGAAAACACGTTCGGACTAGGTATTCATACCAGAATTCGGTAGCGAACGGGCCGTTTTAGTCTGCTGGCAACAAAAATAGGGCATGTTTGATTCGCTGGCGCAACACGAAACTACGCTCACACAACCAGCCCCGGAGTACAGTCCTGCGGAGTTGCGTGAGCGCGCGTCGGCATTCATCAGACAGTGTTACGACGAACTCGACAAACGTGATGCCGTCGACGACCGACTCGCAGTAATTGAACGTGAGATCTCGGAGATGGGGTCGTATACACACACGACCGAAGAACTCACCCACGGCGCACGGATGGCCTGGCGCAACAGCAACCGCTGTATCGGGCGACTGTTCTGGCAGTCGCTGGATGTGATCGATGAACGCGACTGCGAAACGCCCAAAGCAGTCCACGAAGCGTGCTGTCGACACATTGAGTATGCGAGAAACGGAGGCGACATCCGGCCGACGATTACGATCTTCCAACCGGACACGCAACATACCGAACGCGTTCGTATCTGGAACGACCAGCTTCTACGGTACGCTGGCTACGAAACCGAAGACGGCATCGTCGGCGATCCGGACCAACGCGAGTTCACGGAGTACTGTGAATCTATAGGTTGGGAAGGCAACGGTGGTCGGTTCGATCCGCTCCCACACGTTATCCAGGTCGGCGACGGCGATCCAGTGCTATTCGAGGTCCCCGAAGAGTTGTTCGTCGAGGTTCCAATCACACACCCGGAGTACGAGTGGGTTGCCGAACTCGGTCTACGCTGGTACGATGTGCCGATTATCTCGAACATGCGACTCGAAATCGGCGGGCTCAATTACACTGCTGCACCGTTCAATGGCTGGTATGTGGGCACTGAAATCGGCGCGCGAAACCTCGCTGACCAGGATCGATACGATATGCTCTCGGCGGTCGGCCAGCGGCTCGGCTACGACACCTCGGAGAACCGCTCGCTGTGGAAAGACGAGGCACTCGTCGTCCTCAACCAGGCAGTGTTGCACTCCTACGAAAAGGCGGGCGTGAAGATCGTCGACCATCACACCGCAACTGACCAGTTCGCACAGTTCGAACAAAACGAGACAAACGATGGGCGCTCGGTCACCGGTGATCGGAGCTGGCTACTGCCGCCAATGAGTTCTGCAACAACACACGTATTCGACCAGTCGTACGACACCACCGTCCGGACGCCTAGTTTCTTTTATATTCCACAACAACTCCCAGATCAATAAGACAACGTCGTATTTTGTGTCCTATTCGTTATTAATGAAGAAGATCTTAGTGATGACGAGACTGCCTGCTCCGAAGCACTCGTCCAGTGCGGATATGAACTCCATATTAGTGTTCGACGTGGTGGGCGTCCTCTTCGAGCTCTGTCAGGACCTCCTTGAGGATGTGCTCGGTCGTCGGGTCACCGAGGTTGGCCGCCAGTTGGATGTGCTCGCGCATCTCCTGGATCATATCGCCGTAGGCATCCATATCGTTGGCCAGCGAGGTGCGAATGTCGTAGACGTCCTCGCCTTCGAACTCAATAGTGGCGCGTTCCTCCTGGTTGGCTGGGCCTGCAACCGGAACGCCGCCGATCGCCTGTGCGCGTTCAGCGATCCGGTCGGCACCTTCTTCAAGAT
>NZ_JAQFWV010000151.1:0-1823 GCF_056175805.1 Halohasta sp. A2
GTGAGTGTAATCTCGATTGGGGACTCTTTCATTCTAGCACCGAAACAGTCCCCTTCCTCTAACGTATCAACTGCTACTTCGTTGCGGTGAGTATTGGCTTGGTTCTAAACGATCCTGAGACGCGACCTATTTTTTAGCGTTAAATGATGCTCTAGGTGCTATATTTTCCCGCTCGGCTTCGGAGATGTCAACCTCAGAACCATCGTAATATTCCTCCTCAATTCGGCTTAGCATATATGTTGTCTGTGGGTTCATTTTCATACGCTTGTTCTCCAATCTAGTTCGGAATTCTCCATCACTGGGCCACCTGTCGACGAATAAATCACGCAACTCATCAGCAGAATTATTATTGGTATCGAAGCACTCAGAACACGCCCGAGAATAGATTCGGTCGAGTTCTCCACCTGTCGCATAATTTGCTGTCTTCCATCGGATCAAAAACGCCTCTAATATTCGTAGAGACTCCATAACACGGTTGGCAGAGTCAAATTCATCGATGATCCGTAAGAGGAGAGTACGTGCCTGGGTGATACTGAGAGTTTCTAAGTCTGCCAACTTGTCATTGATTGCTTTATTTCCAGCAACGTCAAACTCAGAAATGCTATGCTCAACAATGTCAGTATAGAGAGACGCAGACCTCAGCATGTCAGAGACATACTCTTCAAGCGTGAGATTACTCTGTTCTAACTCATTGTCGACTATGTCTTGGAAAATCTCATACAGCATATAGTTAGAAACATCTCCATCATAGTCAGGTTCCGAAGCTGCCATAATATAGTGTCTAAAGAATCGGCTTGGTTTCGATAGCCTGGGCACGATTAGTTCAATAATCGCTTCCCAGTCATCACGAATTCTCTCATAGTCTATAGAGGAATCAGTTGCAGCAGTATTGAAGACGTGGTTTTTCATTAGATCAACAGAAGAGAGTTCTAAACCACGGTCATTGAGCGTCTCAAACAATCTAAATGCAGATTGTTCTCCGTCAGTAGTTATCGAAACGGCAGTAACGCCACGTAGAAGCTTACTACGAATATCGTTCACCTCCTCAACACTTAGGTCATCCATTTCTTCGGCATAGAACTGAAATTGCTCCGTTTATCGCAAGACAGCTCCCGTATTGAATCACTTACATAACAAATTCTCCTGTCTGAGTCGCTGAACTGCCGAATTTCTAGATACAGACATTGCAGAAGCACCCAAACCAGACTATCCAGAACCATCAAATTTATTTTATATCTTGCGTAGGCTCACTTGGAGAGCGGAGATCTCTCTGGGCAATACGTTCAGAGAAAGAGCGCGGGCGGCGAAGCTAACTCGCCGCCCGCGAAAGGTTATGCACGATACACTTCCGCGTCAGTTCCCGGAATTGGCCATACCAACTCCGGGAACGCAAACGCTCTCCGTCGTTCTTCAACATTGAGAAGACTGTTTCACTCATGGTTCGTTGATTGTACGTATCATCGTCAAGACGAGCGTTGTGAGCCTTCTTGAGGCTGTTATGCTCCTTGTGCTTGATTACCGGTCGAGTGTTCCCATCTCGACACTCCTCACGGAGATAGCCCCATGAGTAATTCGAATCTGCAAGCAAAGTCTGCAGGTCATCGGCGTTCCGCCGATAGACCTGCAGCCCGACATGTCCATCCCATTTCCGCTTAGTTGTTAAATGAACGTCTTTGATCGCTAGAGTGTCTGTATCTACTAGCACTACTTCTGGGGTTAATCCGGCAAGCTGATTGCCACGGCTGAAGAAAGAGAGCAATGAAAGAACTTGCACACGACCACGGAGATGCCGCAGGGTTTCTCAGAAGGTATCAAGCGTGTTT
>NZ_JAQFWV010000152.1:0-1767 GCF_056175805.1 Halohasta sp. A2
GTGCGGATCACGGAATCTATCGATTCCGTTGATCCGTGACTCCCCAGCGACACAGTAGTTCAGCACTGGTGAACGATCTATGAGACTGCTACGAAATCGTCTCGGCATGGAACTGCTATCCAACTACGATTATGAGTCGGTCTCCTAGCGAGTTTCGGGTTCTCCATGTGGATGATGATTCTGAACTGTTAGCGCTCTCAGAACAGCTTCTGCATAAGACCGACAGCCGGCTGTTCGTCGAGACGATGGTCGACCCACTCGATGCGGTCGAGGCCATCCGTGGGGGCAGTTACGATGCGATCATATCCGCTTACGAGATGCCCGAACTGAACGGGCTTGAACTGCTTGCGGAGACTCGCCAGCAGGGACGCGATATTCCGTTTGTGCTGTTTACGAGCGAGGATGCCGAGATCGATGCTCCTGAGGCGCTTACTCGCGGAGCCGACCGCTATCTCCAGAAAGGTGGTAATCCGGACACGCAGTACGCGGTTCTCGCTCATGCGGTCGTTGACGAAATCGAACACGCACGGACGAATGCCACACTCCGGGAGTATGAAACTGCAGTAGAGGCCTCCGATGACTCGATTTATATGTTCGATCCGGACGGAGTCTACGTGTTCGCGAACGCTGAACACCTCTCGCGACTGGTGGCCGACGGAAAGGTCAGTACTGCTGACAAACGGCAGGTAATCGGTCGCGCCTATGGCTCGATTCACCCTGACCGGGATGCCGACCGACTCACAGAGTTCATCCAAACAGCCATCGAGAAGGGCGAAGCGATCACTGAGGAGTATGCCTACGAAACCGAAGACAAGTGGTCGTATCGAACCTATAGCCCCGTCTTCGACGGAGAAACCGACGACTGTCGCGGCGTGGTCGTTATCTCGAAAGATATCACCGAACGGAAGCAGATGGAGAACCGTGAGGCGCTACTTCACTCACTGTTGCGCCACGATGTGAAAAACAAAATTCATGCCGCGGATGGCTACTTGGATTTGGTCGAGACCACCGAGTTGCCGGATGACACGGTTGGTTGGCTCTCGACTACCAGTCGGCTGCTTGACGATAGTATCTCGCTGATCGACAACGTCGGGACACTCGCCGAACTCACACAGGACGACCCCGAGCCCTGGGAGCTGGGAGAAGTGATAGAGAAAGTCCTTGACGGCTACCGGCCACAGGCTGAAACGGCCGACATCGAGATTAGTGCCGAGGACTGTTCAGGTCGTGTACTCGGCGGCCCGCTTTTAGAGCCACTGTTCGGCAATTTGGTTTCAAACGCGTTGACCCACGCCAACGCCGACTGTATTGAGATCCGCTGTCGACGCGACGGTGACGAGTACGTTGTCTCCGTTGTCGACGATGGTGCGGGGTTGGCAACTGACAGTGGTGCTGACCTACTCGAAAAAGGCGTCTCGGAGGGAGATTCTGCTGGCACCGGGCTCGGATTGTATCTCGTCAGCGAGATTGTCGACAGCTACGGCGGTCACCTGTCGTTCGATTCGTCTCCCTCGGATGGCCTTGCTGTCACGGTCCGACTCCAAGCAGCGTGAGTTGTCTGGAACTGGAGCTAGAGCGTCAATTATCCGTTTGACTCAATGTACTCTTTACCCTTCACAGTGTAACTCGGTAATGAAGAGTTGGTCGCGTCTCAGGATCGTTTAGAACCAAGCCAATACTCACCGCAACGAAGTAGCAGTTGATACGTTAGAGGAAGGGGACTGTTTCGGTGCTAGAATGAAAGAGTCCCCAATCGAGATTACACTC
>NZ_JAQFWV010000153.1:0-1611 GCF_056175805.1 Halohasta sp. A2
GAGCCTGTCTAAGAATTCCACACCACCCGACACCTGATATCGGCCGAAGACACCGCTGCACAAATTGACAAACCGATTCAGTAGTGTTGTCGAAAAGAAAATCGAGTTCAGCTACCTAGCGATCGCGGATGCCACTTCGTGGCCGTCCGGCCCTCGGCCGGACCGCCACAGTTTCAGGAGGTTGTGTGTCGCCGAGAACAACGACCACTCTGCTTGTGCTCCTGTCTCTCCGCGCAACAGCAACCGGTCACAGCCGCGAGTCACATGCTGACCGAACACTGCCTCTACGCTCTGGCTACGCTTGCGATAAATATTCTTGCCTCGTTTTGTCCGGAGTTTCCGCTCCATGCGTTCTTTTGAACCGTACCACTTGGGGATCCGCCCCCGCGGCGGATCCGCTTCTCGGAGCTTCTTCCGTCGTTTCCAGTCTTTGGTCGTGGCAATGAACAGTTCTGTCTGCCCATCCGCTAGCTGTGCGTTCGCTTTGCTCCAGTACCCGGCATCGGCAAGCGCCTTCTCCGGGCGCTTGCCGTTGACTTCTTCACAACTCTTCAGCATCGGCTTGAGTTGCTGGACATCGTTTGCATCGGTAGTGATCTCCTGAGCAACAATAATCTGTGTGTTGCAGTCCACCATTGCTTGACCGTTGTAGCCTTGTTTCCAACCATTTCTGGTTTTGAGTGTTTGGCTCGCTGGATCTGTTGTGTTTGCTCTTGTGTCCTCCGGAAGCTCCACCTCCTCCGGAGGTGTGGGCTTCCGGCCACGCTTCTTCCGACCCATTTCGTCTTCCTCTTGTTGTCTCTGGCGGATTTTCTCGGCTTGCTCCTCGGTGAGTTGCTGTTCTTTGGCGTCAAGTCGAGCCTTGGCTTCCTGCAGTCGCTTCAGTCGATCTTCTTGCTCCCGGAGTTCTTCCGGGAGCTCGTCTCCGCGCAGTTCAGGGCCGTATTCATCATCTTCGGCCTCGTCAATCTCGGCAGCCTCCTCAAGAATGTCTTGAATTTCCTCGGTAATTTGCTCACGAGTCCGATTTTGATCAAGGGCAGCGTCGCCCTGGACGCGACGGCCGTCCAGGGCGACTTCGCCCATCTTAGCCATCCCAGCTTCCCGACAGAGACGAAGAATCTCAACGAAGAGGTGTTCGAACTCCTTGCGGTGGTTCTTGCGGAAGAGACTGATCGTGCGGAAGTCGGGCTGTTGATTCGCAGCAAGGTAGCGAAACGCGATGTCACGTTCGAGGAGTCGGTCGAGTTTTCGGGAACTTCGGATGCCGATACAGTAGCCGAAGACGAGGACTTTGAGCATCATCACGGGGTGGAAGGACGGCCGCCCGCGGCCGTCCTCCCGTGGTTCCGGATAGAAGGGGTTGAGCCGGCCCTCGTTGTCAAGATGATCAATAACATCCGAAACGTAGCGTTCGAGGCTATCTTCTTTGACCCACTCTGTGACGTTCTTCGGCAGAAGGTGTTGCTGATCTTGATTGTATCGGATAAAATTAAACGTCACGAGTAAATCCTTACGCAGTATAGTGTTTTCAGCTAGATAAATTTGCCGTGATGAACGCTCAAGAGCTACAGAATCTGACGTTTCTGTCGGTGTTTCTTGGACAGGCTG
>NZ_JAQFWV010000154.1:0-1500 GCF_056175805.1 Halohasta sp. A2
GTGATGACATCCTCCTCGCCGTAAACGGCGAGGTTTCCTCGCGCTGGGGGTATCGCTTACCAGCCCACGAAGGCAACTTGCGGGTTCGTATGCTCCTCGTTGGGACGGAGAGAGCGTGGTGACTCCGACCAGTGATGGTCGTCCCACTTGAGGCATACAGGCCGTGCCATCGACCGTGTTACCGTTGTATGTCTTCTTAAGAACGATTCACTCGCTACCAGATCGGCGTGGCCTTCAAACCCACACGAGCATGTTAAGGTATCTTGATGCCGAACTGTGTCTGTGGTCGACCCACAGTTTGGACAGGTTTGACTCGTCCAGGCTTCGGATCGAACCTCAACGCTGATGCCGTATTCTTCAGCAGTACAGGCTAATCGTTTTACGAACGCGCGGAACGCCCAGAAGTTGTGGGTCTTCGCGTTTGTTTTGACCGACCAGTGTGTTTCTAACACGTCGGTCAAATCGCCCACGTACACTGTCGAAACGCCTTCATCGTACAATCGCTCGATCAAGTCGCGTGCGAGAGCGTCTTGGGCGTGATTGCGTCGTTTTGTCCGGCGGTCGTATAGGCGTCGGATACGGTGACTACTGTATCGACCGTCTTCCAAGAGTGATTGCAGACGGGCAATCTCTCGTGTGGTTTCACGGAATCGCTTGAACAGACCACGTCCTTCATACAGGAGTTGCTGGCCGGTCGTGGTTGTGCAGGCAACGAGGTTGTTCGCACCGATGTCCAGGGCGGCTTCTTCCGAGGCCAGTGGTTGTGCCAGCCGAGAATGGTCTTCGCTGATTGTGACTGGCTGAAAGGCCCTGAATTGGCTTGATTGTTCGTCATAGTACAACTCTAACCGGCCCTGTTTCTCGTATTCTTTCCAGTTAGGTTCGCCCCGAACTTCGAGGCGGAGACGCTCTCGGTGTCCTAGTCCGTATTCGTCTTTCAGATCTTTACCGACCAGAATTTCGAGTCGGGAGTATTCGCCCCACTCGACAGTGTACGACGTGTTGCGAATGTACGTCCGAAGGTCGCGTCCGTCGTCTTCGTTGCCCCAGTATCCGGGTTTACCGTTGGCTTCTCCCTTCTCTCTGAGGCTGAAAAACGACTTCCACGATTCACGATTCTTGCGCTCGATCTGTTGAACCGTCGACGCGCCGAGAACGCCACCGTAGCGGCCTCGGTATTCGCTGATCTCCCACACGTCGGCGTCGGGGTCAGCGTAGTTCTGTCGGCGTTCGTAGTTGATCTCGTTCCAGAGCGCGGCAGAAGCGTCCAACAGGCGACGTAGCAGCTCCTCGTCCTCATCGGACTGTGGAACGACCACGAACTTGTTGGCACGCTTCATTACCAGATTATGTACTGGAACGTAGATAAGTACTACCCCCTGAAGGCGAACGGAAAGTCAAAGGGGATACCCTGGATTAAGCGTTGAGCGTGGTTTGTGCAGTGTTTTGTCGGATTCACGCCCGGCGTGAACGCCGGGACTCTCTCCTTGTATTAGGTAG
>NZ_JAQFWV010000155.1:0-1464 GCF_056175805.1 Halohasta sp. A2
CGAGAATCGAGAGCATTTCAAACAGTTTGTCACTGACACATTCTTAGATCTCTCTCAACGTCTTGGATTTGCGAATGGTTGGATCAAAAAGTTCCTCACCGATATTCAAAAGTTACGCTGACCACTCGACGTCCACTTGCTCGTCACGGTCAAGTTGGAGCGTTTTGCCACCCGTGTTTGCGAACTCGTGATCGAAGGCGATACGAGAGAGGATTTCGCCAAAATCCTCTCTCGTGTATTCACCGCACTGTTTCACATCGAAATCCAGCTCCGGGAACAGCAACGTCGAAGCAGCACGACAGACCTGTCTTGCCTCAGTCGTCTCAACCATCTTTTGACCAACGCAGCCCAGCGCCAAGAGTTTCAGCTAGGTTCGGCAACTACTGTTTACGCCGGGCGCGAAGCCGACATAAGTCATACAATCCACCAACGACATTCTATCTGGATATTCAACGCTCTCCAACACCATTAAGTAGGAATACCTACATAGCCTATGTATGGCGATTCAAGCCACTCGGACCTACGTTGCTTCCATTCAGAACCAGCAACAGGTTTGTGATGGCTTTGATTCGCTCGGCGATTCCGCCTCGAAACTCTGGAACGTCGCACGGTGGACCGTAGATCGGGTGTGGGAGGCGACCGGCGAGATTCCCAACGAAGGCACACTCAAAGCCTACATGAAAACCCGACCCTGCTGGAAGGATCTAAACTCCCAATCAAGTCAGGCAGTCATTGAAGAACTGTCTGGTGCCTTCCAGTCATGGTTCGACGTGCGACAAACGGATGATCGAGCAAACCCTCCCGGCTACCGAAAGCATGGCGATAGCCGACCTCTATCTACAGTCACGTTCAAAGAAGACGGGTTCAAGCATGACCCTGAAAACAACCGTGTCCGACTCTCGAAAGGTGCAAACCTGAAATCAAATTGGTCGGACTTCGTTCTCTGTGAGTACCAGACACGCCCGGACGTTGATCTCTCTGCGGTTGAAAGAGTCCAACAGGTACGGGCTGTGTGGAACGGTGAACAGTGGGAACTCCACTTTGTCTGTAAGGTCGAAATCGAAGCCGCCGATTCAGCAGGTGACGGTGTGGCTGGTATCGACCTCGGTATCAAAAATATCGCAACAGTGGCGTTCCCCGACGAATACGTGCTGTATCCCGGTAACTCACTGAAACAGGATAAGCACTACTTCAAACGTGCAGAATACAACACGGAAGGCGAGAACGGACCCTCAGAGCAGTCAGAATGGGCACGTCAGAAGCTCTCAGAACGGGAGACGCACTTCTACCACACTTTCTCGCAAGCGATCATCGACGAGTGTGTTGAGCGTGGTGTTGGGACGCTCGCGGTGAGCTGGCCCGAAGATGTGCGGGACTCTGATTGGGGAAAGACCGGTAACAAGAAGTTGCATACATGGGCGTTCGACCGGATCTACCAGTATCTCGCCTACAAGGGTGAGGAAC
>NZ_JAQFWV010000156.1:0-1458 GCF_056175805.1 Halohasta sp. A2
TCGGTCGACGAGTAGCCAAGCGCGTTCACGACGGGTTTGGCATGGACGTCATCGCCTACGACCCGTTCGTCGACCACGTCGAGATGGAGCCGTTCGGTGTTGAGAAGACGACCGACCTCCAAGACCTTTGTTCACGGAGCGACGTAGTTAGTCTCCATGCCGCAGTGGCACCGGGCTCACGTGGCATAATCGGCCCCGAGGAGTTCGCCGCCATGCCCGACGACGCCTACTTTGTTAACACGGCCCGAGCCGCACTAATCGAAGATGGCGCGCTGCTATCGGCGCTCGAAAACGACGAGATCCACGGTGCTGCCCTCGATGTATATCCAGAGGAGCCAATTTCCGAAAACGATCCACTGCTGGAGATGGACAACGTTGTCACGACGCCACACATCGCCTCCGCTTCACAGGACGTCATCGACCGCCACAGCAAACTCACAGTCGACGATATTGAGGCCCTTGTCGAGGGCGATCGGCCGATGCACGTCGCAAACCCTGAAACGCTCGACAACTTTAGCCTGTAACTCGCTTGATTGACCCCGTTGCTGACTATCAACCTGCAGATTTTGTTATGGACGTCTCGATCGAACACTAGTCTTACACCGGGATGGCCGTCTGGCAAGTCGAGTAGTTCACCCAATGGCGTCGTTGAGGAACTGACCGAACAGCATGGATATATCAGCATGGTCTGGGTCGACCGAATATCAGGAGCAGAGAAGTCACGGTCGTGGGCCTCTTTGACGACGAAGTGGGCGGCAATCTGAACGAACTCCCGGACGCCGTCGTCAAAGCGTTTGCACTACGCCCGAGGCAGGATGGATTCATCAGGAACGCGATCTAAACCCAACGGCTTAGCAAGCTCCTGATACCGAGACAGTACCCGATAACAATCACCGGTGATTTCCCAGTAAATGAGTTGTCGGATTATCCCGAGAAACGAATGCGGAGCAGGATGCCACTCTGGATATCCGTCATCAAGTAAACTGATATATCTGCGTATCCGCCCGTCGACTCACATTCCGGCTCTTCCCGTCTTGGGGTGGTATATACACAAACAAATCTTTCCAAATCAAAAAAGATTTTTCTAACTATGGAGTTTTAAGTGGTGGGCGTGGGTAGATAAAGTTGCTATGAGTACGCAGAAAACCGTCCGCCAGCAGGCGGGTACGTTTGAAGAATCAGAGGTGCTTCGGCTTGAGGAGGACAAAGTCGAGCAGATTGTCGACGCGCTGAACACCGATCTGGCCAACGCCTATGTGCTGTACCATCAGATCCGCAAACACCACTGGAACGTTGAGGGCGCGGAATCTCTCGACACCCACCAGTTCCTGCAGGAAGCCTACGAGCATCTTGAAGAAGGTGCCGACCGGATCGCTGAACGCGCACAGGCGATCGGCGGCGTTCCGGTTGCAGGCCCAGCCAACCAGGAGGAACGCGCCACTATTGAGTTCGAAGGCG
>NZ_JAQFWV010000157.1:0-1341 GCF_056175805.1 Halohasta sp. A2
TGGAGCGTCGAATCTCAGCTGAAGTTTCGTCAAACCTGAGCAGATCCCGACAAGTTGCACCGACCTCGTCGATGTTTCTCCCCAGATCTCCTTGGCTCCAGTCTAAACCCCAGAAGTAGTGCTAGACGGTGTCGTGGTGGGTCGCTAAATCAAAGGAGTTGAAGCGGAGAGATTCGGTTGCCTATGACACAAATCTCCCGCTTCACTAGCGAGATTGTCCCGATTTCTCAAAGAGTTACTGGCGACGGAGACGAATCCGCCGCCCCGGAAGGTGGCGGCGGATTCGCCGACTACGCCCTCGTTTCTCTCCATTGTCTACGGATTTACCTCAACACGTCCTACCGGATGACGATTGACCTCCTGAAGGAGATGCCACAAATAACGGGGGAGATCGGCCTTGACGCGGCCGATCTCCCCGCTCCATCCACGTTGTGTAAGGCGTTCGACCAGATCAGTATGAGCGTCTGCCGAGTGCTGCTGCGCCAGTCGGCGCAGCTGCACGATCCCTCAAAACACGGTGCTATCGACGCTACATTCTACGAACGCTCAGCTGCGAGCCGCCACTACTGCCAGCGGATCAGCTACCGCGTGCAGAAGCTGAAAGTCACGAAGCTCGTGGATACAGACTCTCAAGCCGTCCTTGACGTTCATTGTTCAACAAACCGGAAAGGAAGCGACGCAGACCTCGCAGAGCAGATCGCCCGCCGGAACGCGGGCGATCTGCGGTCTCTCGCCGCCGACAAAGGATACGACAAGCAATCGCTCCGCGAATCCCTTCGTAACCTCGGGATTCGCCCGCTCATCAAACATCGTATCTTCGCACCCTACGACCACGCGCACAACGCCAGAATCGACGAACAGCGCTACAATCAGCGCTCGATGACCGAGACGGTGAACTCGGCAGTCAAGCGCTCGCTCGGCTTCGCCGTGCGAGCGCGATCTTGGTTTCGTGAGTTCCGAGAAATCGCGCTGATGTGTGTCGTCTATAACATCAAGCGTGCTGTGAAACAGTGAATTCCACTGCTGTATGGCGATTCAACACAGCCGTTTCAGACGAACTCTCGTGAGGTTGAAGCGTCAATCGCCTCTTGTCCATCCCGGCCTTTGCCTTGTTTCAGACGAACTCTCGTGAGGTTGAAGCAACCGAGACAAATTTGCGGTCATCGTTTGCCATACCTGTTTCAGACGAACTCTCGTGAGGTTGAAGCATCTTTATTGCTCCGTTTATCGCAAGACGGCTCCCGTATTGAATCACTTACATAACAAATTCTCCTGTCTGAGTCGCTGAACTGCCGAATTTCTAGATACAGACTTTGCAGAAGCACCCAAACCAGACTATCC
>NZ_JAQFWV010000158.1:0-1324 GCF_056175805.1 Halohasta sp. A2
GCACCATCCAAGTGAAGTGTGATTTCACATAGCTCGTCGTCGTTTTTCTCAATATTCGATCACAAAACAGAGTCACTACCGAAGAAATAACAGAATAAATTTGAGACTGTAAAAGACTCTAATTTATTCTAATATTCTCATATCGAAATATATCTGAAACGATAGCGCTGCCGCTCCGGCAGAGCGGCCAGCGCTGTCTGATAGGTCGTTAGCCTACATCGTGATCACGCCAGAAGAGATATCGCTGTTTGGCGTCAGTAAAGAGCGGTTTGAGCTGTTTCTGTGATAACGACGGGAACAACTCTTGGGCCAGCGAGAGTGACCACTCACAAGAAATGAGTCCCTGCTTGACCGTGCGCAGGCACATTTGCCGTTTCAGGAACGCCCGTGCGTGCTGAACTGACCGAAACCGACGCTTGATTCGCGTCGGTTTCGTGTGTCCGTAGTAGCGTTCGAGATTGTTTGTCGTACTCGGGACTGCCTCATTACGAAGGTGCACGGCAAACCGGTCGAAGTTCTCCATAACCTGCTTGACGTAGGTCCGGAGTTCACTCGGCAGGTGCTCGATCTTGTCGAGCACCGCCTCAAACCGACGGAGACCTGCCTCGTAAGACGGTGCAGCGAAGACGCTCTTGAACTCACTCCAGACAATTGCACCGCGTAGCTTCTCTGTATTTGAGTATCGAACACCCTGGAAAACGGTTTTCCGGAGCTTCTTCTCACCGTTTTTTATGAAGTGAAAGCGACAACGATGGTGGAACGCATCGAGATCGTCTTCGACGATCTCTGGGTAATCTGAGCGGCCGTCAGTGGTGATGACGGCGGTCGGTTTCTCCGCGAGTACGGTTGTGAGAAACGTACGAACAGTCTCTTTGGTGCACTTGCCGACGATAGTTTCGGCAACCGGTGCACGCATCAACTCATCGTAGACGGTGAGTCGATATGCACGGTTACCGTTGATCGTGAGATACTGCTCGTCGTAGGAGTAGACGCCAGAATAGACGGGGAGATCGTTTTCGACGATCTCCCCGGTCGGTTCGGTCTGCCAGTTGTGGATTTGCTGGTCAGCAGGACGAACACTGTAGTGAACAGTAAGGATATCTTGGATAGATTCCAACGAGGAATCAGCGAACGCATCAACTGCGTCAGCGAGTTGTGTCACCGCTCGTGGATAGCGGTGATCGTCTTCTACCGACGGGTGACTTGGTGAGAACGAGCCACAGAGACCACAGCAGTACCGCTGCACCCGCACGGACTGACAGCCGTGCGGGTGCCGCTCGTAGGTGCCGTTTTTCCCAACGGCGGCTGTGCCACACTCAGGACA
>NZ_JAQFWV010000159.1:0-1232 GCF_056175805.1 Halohasta sp. A2
CCTCGTAGATACACAAAAAGCTACTGATAGCGTGGGCCTGTGGGCCAGCAGTATCGCATTGATGAAAGACGATGACGGCGCTGTATCCCCTCCCTACGACCTCGCTTCGCTCCGTCGTTGAGGAAGGAGCCTTAGCGCCTGCGGTTAGGTAATATACTGTCTCTATTCAGGTGAAACCCAGACGAACTGATATATGCGTAGATTAGAGATGCGAGAGTTTAGAGATAGAACCGAACCACATGCGGCTTTCCCCTCAATTGGAGGCCTCTCAACAGTATGACTCACTCTCCTTCGAACACGACCCCGTCAGAACCGTGGCATACGACACAGGCAGACAAGATTATCTCGGCATTGTCGACTGACGAAGCAGGGCTTTCATCCGACGAGGCAGATCGCAGACTGTCGGAATACGGGACAAACGACATCACCGAGACCGAACGGACGTCGGTCCTCGATCTATTCGTCTCGCAGTTCCGAAACCCGCTCATCTATCTTCTCGCTGTGGCAGCAGTTTTGTCGCTCAGCACCGGATTCATTCCTGGCGGTGAACCCAGTTACACTGAGGCGGTGTTTATCGCACTTATTATCGCTGCCAACGGCGTGTTCGGCTTCGTCCAGGATTACCAAGCCACTCGGTCTATCGAAGCACTTCGTGAACTCACAACTCCAGAGGCGACCGTCTTCCGTGACGGAACAAAACAATCGATTGACGCAGAACAGATCGTCCCCGGAGATATCATCTATCTCGAACAGGGAGATGCGATTCTGGCCGATGCCAGAGTGCTCAACGCTGAGGAATTACGGACGAACGAGTCTCCACTCACCGGAGAGAGCACGCCCGTCGAGAAGACAACTGAGAGCGTAGACGAAGACACGCCGTTGGCCGAGCGCCATAGCATGGTCTATAAGAATACGACCGTCGTGAAAGGCCGAGGCAGAGCGGTCGTCGTCGAGACCGGGATGGAGACGGAAGTCGGTAGAATCGCCACCCAGTTAGACGAGGCTGACGACCGCCAGACGCCGTTCCAGACCGAAGTCGAGCATCTCGGCACGCAGATTGGGGGGCTCGTCGTGTCGTTGATCGTTCTCGTCGTTGTTATCCAATTTCAGTTGATCACATCGGGAGCCTCCCTATCTCCTCCAATAGGTGCTGAATCTGTGTCTGCGGTGGCTGGCTAGCCTCCAGCAAGACGGTGGCTGGGAGTTCTACCGGCATCCAGTCGCTGTCGGCG
>NZ_JAQFWV010000160.1:0-1174 GCF_056175805.1 Halohasta sp. A2
CAAGATCCAGATCGCTACAACCGGTTCTTCAATGAGATTCTGTGTGAATCACTCCACGAGAAGATTCACTGTACCGCCTCGGTTGAGGCTACTGGAGGTGAAGTCTAAACGGTTCTGAGACGCGACCGTCGATATATGCTTCAATACTTTCGGTACGCGATTGTAACGAATCAAGGGTACTATCTCCAAATGGATACCCCCTCAAGTCCACTATTCTATTCCGGATTCTGGTTATTTTGTCTCGGAGCTCTACTTCACTGTCTATCGGTTGTCCCTGAGCCTTAGCAGGCGTGAGAGCGTGTTGTATATCTACTATATCATCCTTGAGTTCGTCAACACCCTCCGAGAACTGGTGATCAATGTAGTCCCGTTGATAGCTCTTCAGATGATCAGAAAGCTCACCAACTCGCTGTTTGATATGTTCCAACTCGACTACTTGCTCCTCAGATAAGAGACTGGTACCGACATTCCGTTCGGCTGTGACTATTTCGCCCTGAATTTGTTCAATCGATTTGTGTAGACTGTTCTCAATCCCATATTTTTCATAAGAAAAATACGGGTCCATTCTTGTTTCAAGCGTCTCCACTTTTCCTTTCCAGTGGTCGATCTTTCGGGTTAGCCACGCTGTTTGTAATTGGTCCTGTTTGTTACTGAGCTTCCTACGATATGTTTTCAGGGCCTGCTGGGCGATCTCAAGCTGGTCCTGTTCACTTGCCCGAAGATATCTCCAATCGTCCCCCTCAATAATAGATTTAATCTCGGAATGTAGTCCCTCAGCGTGATCGAATTCGGTCTCAAGTGCACGGAGGTACGTTTGAAGATCATCGTCCGTTGCATCTACTATGTCAAACGAGAATATGTCGTGCGAGAGGTGGTCAAAGCCTATCTCATCCAGAGAGAGATTCTCTGAACGACTAATTTCAGTAGAATCAGACGTAAAGAGGGATTGTATGACTGGCTCGTTAATAGCTCGTTGATAATTTTCGGACGCCTGTGCTCTGCGAGATGTTACTATAGATGGTTGAGGGGGTTTAGATCCGAATAGTAACTCGGCTCTGCACGTTTAAGTAGGCCCCAACTATACACCGTATTGACAGCAAATGCTGCCGATCACGGACTTCCTATCGTGTACTGATCCGCTGGACGACTTCGACTCGCTGTCATATCACCAGAC
>NZ_JAQFWV010000161.1:0-1163 GCF_056175805.1 Halohasta sp. A2
TGCTAACGGTCAACCGCACGTCGATTGTGGCGTGCATGGGACACCTCTCGGAGTGGACACCAGAGGCGTCCCTTTCCTCAAGGGAGTCAGTTGCTACTGAACTCTAGAGGACTTTGCAACACGACCAGGTTCTTTCCGAAATTGAAGATCGACAACGTGCTTTCTGGGAGACCGGCGATCTATGCTGAATCTGTGATAACCACTAATTTAGACGAGGTGATCTCTAGTTTCATCCTTGATGGCCTCACGGAAGGCCTTGATATCTTCTTGGAGCATATCGAACTCATCACCGAGGAGTACACGGGTAGCGTCCTCTGAGAGGTCGCCAGATGAATATCGTTCATAAACAGCAATCTTGTCCTTGTCCGTCATCGAACCAAATACTGTACTCAGTTCATCACGCATTGATTCTCGTCGGTAGCGTCGCTTTTCGGCTTCTGAGAGGTAGTTCTGCGAGACGACCTCTGTACTCGCCGAGCCCTGATCAGCAGCGATTCCTTCGAGACCTTCCATCATCTGTTTGACTGCCTCGTTGTAGGTGGTATACCAGAAGCGTCGACCCATCTTTGCGGTCGGTGTCTTCGCCTCGACAGTGACTCCTGCATCTTTAGCAAGTCGCTTGAACCGTTGGTTGACTGTTTGCGGTGCGATATGCCCCGACGATGAGCGACTCGATGGAAAGAGATAGCCATCCCAATTTGGCCCATCGAGATCAACGATTCGCTGGTTCAGCACGTCGACGCCGAACAGCAAAGCAACCTCTCCTGGACCATTTTTGCGCTGCTCGAAGACGATTCGGTTGTCTTCCTCGTCTGTGAGGACGAACTGATCAATAGAAAGCGAGGCAACCTCGTTGGGTCGAAGCCCCCAGGCTCCAAGAGCCAACACGAGGAGCTGGGATTCAATGGAGTCGGCGGTCTCGTAGATTGCCCGCATCCCCTCGGCGTCGACGGTTTTGTTGTCGGGTGTGTCGATCTCCCAGCGGAACTGATCGTTGGCTCCGTCGAGTGGATTGTATTTTGCGCCCTCGAACCGCACCTGGTGGTCGTAGAACTGCTGGATATCACCGAGGTACTTGAGCCGAGATTGATCGGTCGACAGACGGTCTTTGAGGACGTCGAAGACCTCCATACAGCGGTCGTTTTCGGCTGGCCGCTCGTCGA
>NZ_JAQFWV010000162.1:0-1161 GCF_056175805.1 Halohasta sp. A2
TAGTAATTAGCGAATCTTATTGAGGAATCCACCGAGGTGATTATCAATCCAAGATGAGGCAAAACTCAGCTTTTCCGTCAGTTGATTGAACAGCCCATCAAGAAGCGTTCGGTACTCGTCTTCGCCGTCAACAATCAACGGCGAAGACTCCCATTTGAGACTTTTCCAAACCGGTTCGATAGGGTTCAAATCCGGTGATCCAACCGGAAGAAACACCAGATCAATGCCAAGTTCGTGTGCACGCTTTCGAGTGTGCTTGCACACGTGCGACGAGAAGTTATCCAACACGAGCAGAATCCGCTTACCGGGATTCTGCTCGCGGACCTTTTCGAAGCATCCGCAAATCTTCTCTTTCTCTTGATTCGGCGGAAACGATAGAACACTCTCACCGTTGAGTGCGTAGAACCCGGCCGCTGGTGTGTCAATTTTCACCAGCGGCCGGGTGATGTGTGGATCATCAACGGTGTACAGCCGTTGAGAATTGTCCCATGGTTGGGGGTGGGAAATATCGAAAAACCCGATGACAGTCCCGCCGTCGGTGCAAATATCCTCATCGGTCTCCCAGTCTTCATCATCGGTATCGTCTTCTCGCTTGTTGTGGGGTTGGTCATGTGCGTCCTCGTCGAACGCGTACTCGACGCGTTCGTCGAGGATCTCCTCGGCGTTGTCCGGTCGATCTGGACGTCTTGTGCGAGGGATAGCGTAGTGGAGGCCAAGTTTGTCAAGGAACGTCGGGAGATAGTTCGGGTGATACTCGACATCGAACTCTTCATCGAGAAGATGCTGAATCTCTTGTTTCTTCCAGGGCTGTCCCTCACGGAGGCGTTCAATGAGTTGTTGTTGTTCGGCTTTATCGAGCTTCGGGGGCCTGCCGCCCCCGAAGTTCGGTGTGAGTTTCCCAAGACCTCCTTGGTTCCACCGACGTACCCAGTTACTGGCTGTTCCTTCTGACATGCCAACCTTGTCAGCTGCCTCAGCTAACGCTTCACCGTCGTAGAGATGTTTGAGGAAGGTGAGCCGCTTGTAGGTTTTGAGGTTGTCAGTCTCAGCCTGAAGTCGATCTAAATCTTCCCTGCTGAGATGCTTCACGACTTCTTTCTCACGGCCAACCATACTACGTTCAATTAGCTCCAGCTACACAATAGCTTCCCTGAGGTACTA
>NZ_JAQFWV010000163.1:0-1143 GCF_056175805.1 Halohasta sp. A2
CGATCGCTAGGTAGCTGAACTCGATTTTCTTTTCGACAACACTACTGAATCGGTTTGTCAATTTGTGCAGCGGTGTCTTCGGCCGATATCAGGTGTCGGGTGGTGTGGAATTCTTAGACAGGCTCTACAGATGCCTAAATTGCTGTATAGTGCCATTAGACGTGATAGTTGGTCGACTCAACAATAATTTTATAACGATGAATATACCAGTGAATGCATGGAAATTGATAGCACTGCTATCGTGACTGGTGGTGGTCGCGGTATCGGTCAAGCAATTTGTAAAGAACTGGCACGGTGTGGAGCTGACATCGTCGTCGCAGACATCGATGCAGACCAGATGAAAGAGACAAAACGCCTCGTCGAAGCGGAAGGACAGCGTGCACTCAGCGTTGAGACGGATGTAAGCGACGAAGCGGATGTCGAAGAGCTCGTCGACAGAACAGTCGAGAAATTCGATTCGATAGAGATTCTTGTCAACAACGCTGGCATCGCTGGCCCAACGAACCCATGCGAAGAAATCGAACCGTCGGAGTGGGATGCGACTATGGATGTCAACCTCCGCGGGCCGTTCCTGCTCTGTCGCGAAGTGCTCCCGATTATGAAGGAACAGGCGTACGGACGTATTGTCAACATCGCCTCGGTGACAGGGAAGAAACCGCTGTTAAATCGTACACCATACGCGGTGACGAAGCTGGGACTTATCGGTTTCACCAGGACGCTCGCACTCGAAGTCGGGTCCCATGACATCAACGTGAACGCTGTCTGTCCGGGTTCGGTCGACGGGCCTCGAATCGTCCGCGTATTCAAGAAACAGGCGGAAGCAACGGGGAGGACCTACGAAGAGGTTCGCTCAGAAGTCGAACAACAGAGTCCGCGGAACGAGTTAGTGCAACGCGAAGACATCGCCGATACGGTCGCGTATCTGTGTTCCGAGCGAGCAGAGCGAATCACTGGTCAAGATGTGAACGTCTCTGCTGGCAAGGTGATGTACTGATCTCTCGAAGCCAGAACAAACGTAGTTGCTCCGTTTATCGCAAGACAGCTCCCGTATTGAATCACTTACATAACAAATTCTCCTGTCTGAGTCGCTGAACTGCCGAATTTCTAGATACAGACATTGCAGAAGCACCCAAACCAGACTAT
>NZ_JAQFWV010000164.1:0-1108 GCF_056175805.1 Halohasta sp. A2
GATCCAGATCGCTACAACCGGTTCTTCAATGAGATTCTGTGTGAATCACTCCACGAGAAGATTCACTGTACCGCCTCGGTTGAGGCTACTGGAGGTGAAGTCTAAACGGTTCTGAGACGCGACCAATGTTTGAACGACCAACACTAGCTGATTTTTATAATAAGCATAAGCGTTACCAGATTGATGAATTAGAACCAGATCAAAATATCCGAAAATACAAATCAATAGAGGGATGGAAAATGGAAGCAGATCTCGAAGAAATAACGCAAGCAGATCTTAATTATACAATGTATTCTCTTGAGGGAGAAGTAGATCCAAAATCCTTCGACCCTGGCCCATCATTTAGTGAGCGATTGGAATCATCTAATCATCCCATAGTAAAAGCGGCTGTGGATACAATAGGATCAGATCATATTGCTGCTACAATTGAAAAAAGTAAGGCCAATGCGGCTTTATCTTTGATGGTGTTTCCAATTATATTTTTACCATCTATTATATTTTTTGAAGAAATATTCTTCGGTCTATTGCTCATCACATTTTGGGTATTATTGGCTCCTGCTGTCGCTATCATTACAATAATCAGGGGAATATGGCCAACTATTAAAAACATGTATAAAATGGTTTAGTAGAAAATAGTGAATTAACTCATATTTATACATAGATAGACAACTTGTATATTCACTCTATCAAAATTCTAGCAGAGCGTATTGTGAAATTCTGGTTCTAACAGTTGGATTACTATCATCCAAACTCAGATACAAAATCTTCATCGAGTTCTTCAGCAAGTTCACCACCAGTGAGCCACATAATCTGGTTGTCGTCGAATCCATATTGAGGTATCAGTGATTCTACTGCCTCGCCGAGTGGGATGTCATTCGTAACTACTGTAACTTGATCTGCTCTCTGATTAATCAGATTCTCAAGAGCCAATCCAACAATCTCTGTATCTGCCTTTTCGACAATATCTTCTGGTCGACCACTACAGCCTGTCCAAGAAACACCGACAGAAACGTCAGATTCTGTAGCTCTTGAGCGTTCATCACGGCAAATTTATCTAGCTGAAAACACTATACTGCGTAAGGATTTACTCGTGACGTTTAATTTTATC
>NZ_JAQFWV010000165.1:0-1095 GCF_056175805.1 Halohasta sp. A2
TCGATCTCGGCATCGAGCGGCTCTGGCCGCAACACTATTGATGTGAGCTCAACAAGATGCTGAAGCATCCCGCCGAATGCGGTTTGGTTGTTCACACACAGACGCATTCAGCGGGATGCCATGATACCCACGCTGTTTCACTGTCTTCGGTAAGAGCCACCGATGAAACAGCCACTAGTGGTCGGCTTACGGAGATTCAAGGAGAAAGCCTCGCGCTTCAGCGCGGTCGCAAATCGCTACGCGATTTGCTGGCACACCAGAAGTCGTAGACTTCTGGGGACGGGGATGAATCCGACATCACGTATACGATTCTCGTCGTCGTGTTTAACGGATATTTCAAGTGGTAGTACATCGTACTAATAACTATACGAGGCGGTCTATCCGCCCTACTAATGGGATAATATCGGGTTTTTCTCACCCTGACGCAAAAATACACTTTCTGTTCGACTGGTGAGAGATTCGGTCAAAAGTAACTCCGAATCCCATGCCGGGATAGGAGTACCGACTGATTGGCACAGCCAGTAGTTGTTCATGTCGGACGGCTACAAACCTTAAAATATCCCAAATCAGCGGTGCAGTGCCGTGGGAATCTTCGCCCTTCAGGGCGGAGAGGATGTCAAGGAGAGGCGTCGTACCCAGCGTCTTTGACCACCGTTACGAGGTCTTCCGATTCAGCGACTCCTTCGACTGTCACGGATTCGGCGTTCCGATCTGCAGTTGCCGAAATGACCCCGTCGACTTCTTCAAGCGCTTCCTCAACGGTTTGCTCACAGTGTTCACAGGACATTCCTTCGACGGTGATTGTCTGAATCATGCGTATTCAAACATAGGCCCCATATTCTATGTGTTTTGCTGCTTAGAAGCCAAAGTTACAGCGGCAATAAGGGGTCTACTGTTCTGCCTTGCGTCGACCAATCAGAACGACCGTCTCGCTTGATCTGACCGATACGAAGTGACGGACACCGTCTCGCTCTTATGTAGAAACGTGGAAAGTCCCTATAGCTACGGTCTACGGTCCCAAATGAGGAGATATGCCCTCCTCAGATCCAGCCTTCGGCCGGATGCTTCGCCAGCTCGTCGATCTTGGCGTGATCA
>NZ_JAQFWV010000166.1:0-1052 GCF_056175805.1 Halohasta sp. A2
GGCCGCTGACAGCGGCCTCGACTTCGGCTGTGTTCTCGGTGACAGCAATTTCGGCAAATCACCCAAACTCCGCCACAGACTACGGAGTCAGGCTATTCCCTACGCGCTGGAACTTGTTCCGTCGAAGTTTCCAGTCGTTGACGAAGACACACCACTGCAAGAAGAGTCTGAATCGGGATCTGGTGATCCCGATGAGACTCGCTGGGAGATCTCAGAAGACGCGGAGATCTTCTCTCCAGAAGATCTCGCTCACAAGGTCGAAGACAACGAAACTGATCTCGAATGGGAACACATCGACTGGGCAGAAGGGACGAAAGAGACGCTGAGCGGAGAGTTCTGTCGCACGCGCGTACGTGTTGTTACGGATAGGGCTGACCGTGAAGTTGGCGAAGAAACCGGTTGGCTGCTGATCGAGAAAACAACTGATGATGACGAAGGTGATTCACCGGTGAGTTTGAAGGCATGGATCTGCTGGGATCTCGACGAGTCTTCGCTTGAAGAACTGGTTCAATGGACGCACCTGCGGTGGTCCATAGAACGGTTTCACCAAGACATCAAACAGCACCTTGGAGCTGATGAATTCCAAGGACGGAGTTGGGATGGATTCCATCGCCATCTTGCGGTTGTGATGTTAGCTCATGCATTCGTTGCAACTCACCGTCTGGAGACTGAACACAAGCTTCCGTCCTTCGAGAACGTAATGCAGCGGATCGTCCGCGAAGCGGCGATCCAGCAACTGATGGAGAACCTGAATTTCGACCGGCAGACGGCAACCGATGCAGCTGAGGAGATGTTACAGGGGTTCACTGACTGGCGTATCCCTGATCTGTAAAGTGGCAGCCAACGCAGTAACTGCCGCTTGTGAGCGGCAGCACTGCTCACACGTTGGTTCAGTGTGGCACTCTTCTGCAGTTTTCGCGCCTGAAGCACACGTTACTCGTGAGTGAGTGTTGGAGCGTCGAATCTCAGCTGAAGTTTCGTCAAACCTGAGCAGATCCCGACAAGTTGCACCGACCTCGTCGATGTTTCTCCCCAGATCTCCTTGGCTCCAG
>NZ_JAQFWV010000167.1:0-1051 GCF_056175805.1 Halohasta sp. A2
TGTGCAGCACCCAGCTTAAGGAGGCTGTAGGCCAGCATCAGCAGGTGCCAGTGCCGACTGGCACCTGCGGCATGCCGGAGCTCGCAGTCGCCAAAACCGAGGTCCTGCTTGGTGTCTCTGAAGAACGTCTCGATGCGCCATCTCATCGCGTACAACTCGATGAGATGGCTCGCGGGCGCGTCGATCTTGTTCGACACGATGTACTTCACGCTCGGTTCGTCGTCTTCGTTGTCCCCACTCGGTTCTTTCGTCGTAATTAGCAACTTCACCTCGCCGAGGCGACCGACCTCACGCTTCTGCGTCCAGATGTGGTAGGTGTCGCCGTCAATCGTCCGAGGAACCGTGTCGACGCGCTCGGCCAGCGCGTCGACACGGATGCGTTCACCACCGTACGTGACGCGTGCGTCACTCTTTACCGCGGAAACCCACTCTTTGCCGTAGCCTTCAAGGTGTGTAACGAACTCTTCGGAACAGTAGCTTATGTCGAAGAGATAGGTGTCCGCCGGGACACCTATCTCGATGAGTTCATCAACGAGGTCGATAGCGAGTTCGACGCGACGTTTCGCGTTCTTTTCGTAGAGGCGGAAGCCGAGTGGGTATGTGGTTTTCTCGTCGGCGTAGAGTGCGTAGATGAGGTTTTGTCCCCAGATGTAGCCTGGGACGGTGTGGTCGTAGAATTTCCCCGCGTTGGGGATTTTCTCGCCTGTTTTGTGCGTGAAGGTGTCGTCGATGATGACGACACCTTCACTGGACCAGCGGGTGTCGTCGGCTTGCTGGAGAAGTTCAAGTCGCTCTTTATTCAGCTGGTCTTCGTCCCAGTCGTACTCAGTGAGGAACTTGTTGAGAGCGCGTTCGCTCTTGGCTGGAAGCACGTGTGTGGAGATGCCGTCCACGGTCTTGTTGCTGGCCGCAACAAGACCGGTGACGTAGGTCTTGGCATGGTACTTTTGCCGGGTCGAAAAGCACGCTAATTCGTCAATTGGAGCGGTACAAGACAGAAACGACGTGAGTGGAAGCATCCGATTTTCACGTCATCTACGCGCTACACCAG
>NZ_JAQFWV010000168.1:0-1046 GCF_056175805.1 Halohasta sp. A2
CGCTCTTATGTAGAGCTGTGGAATCCCCCTATAGCAAGGCAGTCGACGAGGAATTCGAACGATCCGCCGACGAGATTCACTGATCGAACGATACCAAAAGTGTGAGCGGCCTGCTCCAAGCCGTGCTTGGAGAGGCCGCGGAATTTCCGTAGCCACGGCTTGACGAGCGAAAATAAGCACTCAACCTGGTTGATGTGGATTCCCTCTGACGAGACGTACGTCTCGTCGTGAATCACGATCTTATGGTCGTGCTCCATCCGACGATAGGCTTGGAGACCGTCTGTCCAGACCTCTCCCAGCGGCTGGGAGAGGTCGGCTGTTTCCTCCATCACCGGCTCTAAATCGGTGTCGTAGGCGATACCGAGCTTCCCACGTATCACACGGAGCGAGTCGCGGCAGGCCGCGACGAGCGTCAGTTGATCGCCGTGACGCCCCTTCCAGCGTGTTCGCCCTGATCGAGACGACCCGCCGCGATGACGGCTGTCTCGCGGCGGGTCTTGGCCTTTGAACCCTGAACAGACCTTTCCTGACTCGTCGATTTGTGTTGGCCCAGAGATCGTGTGCTGGAACTGACTCCAGACGAGAGGGAAGCCACGGTGAACCGCGGCTTCCACCTCTCGGATCGCATAGAAGACCGTCTTATACGCACGATCTAGTATGACCTCGATATCCGAGATATTCAGCAAGGTATCTGCATAGAGCATGAACGCGAGAAGCACCTCTCCGCAGGAGAGGTGTTTCTCGTGAAACGGTGTCCCGTAGGTATAGACGGGCTTAAACGGGCAATTGCGACAGCAGACTCGGTCAGATGTTTCCCAAGTGTAGATGCTCGGATTGCCGCACCGAGGGCAGGTTGTACTCTCCCAGAACTGCTTGAGTCGCCGCTCGATGGCCGCATCGAGCGGCTCCGTGTTGATAGTGATCACGCCAAGATCGACGAGCTGGCGAAGCATCCGGCCGAAGGCTGGATCTGAGGAGGGCATATCTCCTCATTTGGGACCGTAGACCGTAGCTATAGGGACTTTCCACGTTTCTACATAAGAGCG
>NZ_JAQFWV010000169.1:0-1034 GCF_056175805.1 Halohasta sp. A2
AGGCGATTTACAATATGTTCTCGTGGGTGCGCGATCAGCCAGACCGTGACCTCGACGGATTGATGGAAAAAATCGACCACCTCTTTCTCCATTCTGAAGGGAGTTTATAAACGTGCAGAGCCGAGTACTCAGCGAGGTCGGCGGCATACTGAGCAACCTCTCGGAGGCTCTCGGGAGAACAATCGTCGAGCGTGTCGACGATGTCTATCTGGAGTTCTGCTGGGGGCGTGGGTGGCTCGTAGGACATGGCTCCGTCGTATTAACCAACACAGACACCAGAATCATAGCTTTGTTGGTTAAGTCGATGTAGGTGAGCAGAGTTTCGATCTCGGCTCTCATCAGAAATCCTAAAAGACAGACACACCCCTCGTTGCCGCTGTATTGCCTCGATAAGGACGCCATGTTGCCGCTGTAATAATCTGTCGACGATGGATGGGCAGAGTCGGTCACATCACTGTTGCTGTCTCACTTGTGTTTGTAGTGGTGTCGTCACACCTCGATGGCGTAGTAGTAGTACACCCCTCAGTGCCGCTGTATCACACCCTTCAGTGCCGCTGTATCACACCCTTCAGTGCCGCTGTATTCGGTTGTTATCCTATCTTCTATTGTTTGAAAGAGTGAACTCGTGTGACTGTTTGATCGTCAGCTGTATTGTATCAAAGATGTAGTGCGACCAGGACAGTGGAAACTCGTTAGTAACCAATTCACGGTTTGGCAGCACGTCTTTAATTTCTGCATCAAACAACCTCGTTGGTCAGCATCCAAACCGTGACACCCCGCAGTGCCGCTGTAACTGACCACACTCATGGAGGGTTGACAGCCAGCATTAACTGAAATTAGGCGCTAAGTCCCCTTCCTCAAGGAGCAACGCAGGGAACGCAGTGACCGAGTAGCGTTAACGAGAGCTTGAGTGGTCAGCGTAACTTTTGAATATCGGTGAGGAACTTTTTGATCCAACCATTCGCAAATCCAAGACGTTGAGAGAGATCTAAGAATGTGTCAGTGACAAACTGTTTGAAATGCTCTTGATTCTC
>NZ_JAQFWV010000170.1:0-1020 GCF_056175805.1 Halohasta sp. A2
GGATAGTCTGGTTTGGGTGCTTCTGCAATGTCTGTATCTAGAAATTCGGCAGTTCAGCGACTCAGACAGGAGAATTTGTTATGTAAGTGATTCAATACGGGAGCCGTCTTGCGATAAACGGAGCAAGTTGGGATGGATCAACGTCACCGCCACACAGTTCGGCTTGAAACTGAGTGAGTTGATCACAGACGACGGCTGGATCACGCGAGCTGTCGAACGTGTCGATGAGTTCTTTCTGCGCCTCCTTGATGAACGCAGGCGTGCTGCGTTGGCGACACTCGATTCCTCGATACTTGTACTTGCCATCGGTTGAGCGGCCGAAGTACTTCGTGAGCGCCCCTCGGCCAGTGTTTCGCTGCGGGACGAATGCAATCCAGTCATACGCAGATTCATATTCCAGACGAATCCCAATGTCGTCATAAACCGTTGCAGCCACCTCTTTGAGTGGGGTTTGACCAGTCCCATTCATTGGCGTCACCCAGAGGTTGTTGACGATCAGTGGTCCGAGCAATCCTCGGTCGATCGGAGAGTCATAGAACAAGCCCCACACCCATCTGCGTAGATCGACAAGTGGATCTCATTCGAGTTTGGAAATGTCGAATATATCTGCAATCCATCAATTAGAAAACATCAAATAGATATGCTTTTATTTTGATATAAAGGCATGCATCAAATCCATCCTCCGAGGTTGTGTGCCAAAGATTAGTCCTAGTCGGCCATGAAATAAGAGACACACTTCCTCATCTAAACTGCTCAATATAATACTTTTTTATAATCGCATTTTTTCTGAGGGCAGTATAGATGTGTGACGTGTGTAAAGAACATACCACTTGAAGCTGTCTGAAGTTCTGCCCCACATTTAGGACAAGTTACCATTGTACTATTCTATCTAACACTACTTCTGGGGTTTAGACTGGAGCCAAGGAGATCTGGGGAGAAACATCGACGAGGTCGGTGCAACTTGTCGGGATCTGCTCAGGTTTGACGAAACTTCAGCTGAGATTCGACGCTCCAACACTC
>NZ_JAQFWV010000171.1:0-1014 GCF_056175805.1 Halohasta sp. A2
TCTTCCGCAAGAACCACCGCAAGGAGTTCGAACACCTCTTCGTTGAGATTCTTCGTCTCTGTCGGGAAGCTGGGATGGCTAAGATGGGCGAAGTCGCCCTGGACGGCCGTCGCGTCCAGGGCGACGCGGCCCTTGACCAAAACCGGACTCGTGAGCAAATTACCGACGAAATACACGACATCCTTGAGGAAGCTGCCGAGGTCGACGAAGCCGAAGACGACGAATACGGACCAGAACAACGCGGAGACGAGCTCCCGGAGGAACTCCGGGAGCGAGAGGACCGACTGAATCGATTGCGGGAAGCCAGGGACCGACTCAACGCCACCGAACAGCAGCTCAAGGAGGAGCAAGCCGAGAAGATCCGCCAGAGAGAACAGGAAGAGGAAGAATCAGGCCAGAAGAAGCGTGGGCGGAAGCCCACACCTCCGGAGGAGGTGGAGCTTCCGGAGGACTCAAAGGCAAACACGACAGATCCAGCGAGTCAAACGCTCAAAACGAGCAACGGGTGGAAACAGGGCTACAACGGCCAAGCAATGGTGGACTGCGACACACAGGTCATCGTCGCTCAGGAGATCACTACTGACGCAAACGACGTCCAGCAGCTCAAGCCGATGCTGGAGACCTGCGAGAAGGTGAACGGCAAGCGCCCGGAGAAGGCGCTTGCCGACGCTGGCTACTGGAGCAAAGCGAACGCGCAGTTAGCGGATGAGCAGACAGAACTGTTCATCGCCACGACCAAAGACTGGAAGCGACGGAAAGAACTCCGGGAAGCGGATCCGCCACGAGGGCGGATCCCCAAGTGGTACGGGCTGAAAGAACGCATGGAGCGAAAACTCCGGACGAAACGAGGCAGAGGAATCTACCGCAAGCGCAGCCAGAGCGTCGAAGCAGTGTTCGGTCAGCACGTCACCCGCGGCTGTGACCGATTTCTGTTACGTGGGGAGGCGGGAGCGCAAGCGGAGTGGTCGTTGTTTTCGGCGACGCACAACCTGTTGAAGCTGTGGCGGTCCGGCC
>NZ_JAQFWV010000172.1:0-1008 GCF_056175805.1 Halohasta sp. A2
TTGGAGCGTCGAATCTCAGCTGAAGTTTCGTCAAACCTGAGCAGATCCCGACAAGTTGCACCGACCTCGTCGATGTTTCTCCCCAGATCTCCTTGGCTCCAGGCTAAACCCCAGAAGTAGTGCTAGTTTGAGAAGTGATTTGTTCGTGGTTTGAGTTGTCTATGCTTTCACCGGAACTTCTCAGAGAGACGTTGGATACGGCAAATTTTGAATGTTGAGAGCGAGAGCGGACGGCCAACGCTCTAAAGATGTTGGCCGTCCGACTCCACGCGACCGGTTGTTCACTCAGAGAAACACAAGCAATTTTGCGATTATTCGGCGTATAACACTCTCATCAGGCAATCCTTCAGTGAGTACATCGGGTAGCTAACAGCGTTCCCGACCCGCCTGAGGCGTAGACGAAGCGGGTCGCAGTAGACGAAACTGCTGTCAAAGTCAATGGAGAGTGGTCTTGGTTGTATGCTGCAATAGACCTCGAAACCAAGTTGATTCTGGGTGTCGACCTGTTCGAATCTCACGGTTCCGATCCAGCTGCTGCGTTTCTGCATGGACTCTCCGAGAAACACAACCTCTCCGAGGCCGTGTTTCTCGTGATGGCTTCGGCTATCAGACTGCCCTTGCTCGATTGGGCCTCAGCGGCCGGCGTGTTATATAGACCGAAACATGACCGAATAATGGTTTCAGACGCTTAACTGAGAATCAACCGTTTCCATAATTCGTGGGTGGGCAGTCCGTCAAGCGTTCGCTGCTGATGTTTGTAGTTCGTAAATTATTATAACCGCCAACGACCGCATCAAGCGTTAGGTGATCAAACGGCAGCAGAGAAGGTCACTAACTAGACACTGTCAGGTAGACTATTTTTAGAATACGTTATATAAAACAGGTAGTTGGATAGCAGTTCCATGCCGAGACGATTTCGTAGCAGTCTCATAGATCGTTCACCAGTGCTGAACTACTGTGTCGCTGGGGAGTCACGGATCAACGGAATCGATAGATTCCGTGATCCGC
>NZ_JAQFWV010000173.1:0-976 GCF_056175805.1 Halohasta sp. A2
ATGGGATGGGCTCCGCTGCGGAGCCCATCCCTAAGGGGCGCATCCAACCTCTGCTGTCTGTTCATATCGCATCCGTTGAACGCTTCCTACGAGACAATACCGAAATCAGCTCGGGCTAAACACATACCGTCGAGGGATCAAGCTCCAAGCGATCGGACTCGGCGTCAGTGTTCTCACCGCAGCGCTGTTCGCCTACGGCGTGCGGACGATGGGTCTCGTCTCGCCGATGATCGACCTGTTTTCGATCTCGGAAATCGAGGGGCGGGTGAGTCCTGATCTGCTCTCCTTGGCCATCGCGATCGGGGCGGGTGTTGCGGGCGCGTGGACACTCACCGCGGGCACGTCGACCGCGCTCGTCGGCGTCATGATCGCCGCCGCGCTCGTGCCGCCGCTGGGTGTGGTCGGCATCGGAATCGCATGGGGGCTTCCAGGGGTCGTGTTCGGCTCGAGTGTTCTCGTTCTCGTCAACGTCTTCGGAATCAACGTGACCAGCCTGGCGGTGTTGTGGTACAAGGGGTACCGACCAAACAACTGGTATCAGCAGGACGAAGCTCGTTCGGCGACAAAACACCGCTTGGTCGTGTTCGCCGTCGCAATCCTCCTGCTTTCGGCGTTTCTCGGCGCGGTTACCTACGACTCCTACCGAACTGGAAGCTATGAGGAATCAGTAAATGACGACATCGAGACGGTTCTCAACTCACCGGAGTACGACCAGCTCACACTTATTGACGTGCGAGTCGAGTACGACGATCAGATTCCGCCACGCCAGCCAGACGAGATCGTCATTACCGTTGGGTATCCGGTGGGAACCGACCCCCCGCCGGTCGCCGATGCGATTCGGTCGACAGCGCTGTCTCTTACCCACAAATACTATTCCCGCTGCTGAAGGACTGAAATCAGCATGAACAGCACTCTGCAACAGGGATCGATGGATTTCAGTAGTGATTACTCATTCCCTGAAATGGACATATCAAGC
>NZ_JAQFWV010000174.1:0-945 GCF_056175805.1 Halohasta sp. A2
TATTCTTTGGCGCACGCACCTCACAAGTGCCAGTTGTAATCGACACTTCTGCTGTCCTGGCTTCTCGGCCTCCGCCTTGTTGAATCTCAACCGAGTCGCGACCTCGCTCAACGAGGTCGCTACTCCACTCAAATAGTTTTCCAGTATCACCGTCTTCTGTCCAAATACGTCGATTTTGATTGGCGCGGACAACAAACCCAGCGTCGTCGGTCTCTCTGCCAAATTCTTCAAACAGCGCAAACGCATCACCACCTCGGTCATGGACAAAAATCGGACGAACATCCGTAGGCATCCACTCAAGACTGGCTCTATTCCCACGTAGCCATTTTTCATACTGGGATTCAATCTGAATTGGGTCGTCTCTATCGTTGGTGATGTAGTCCGTCTCTGACTGTTGATCCTCGACCAGCACTTGCTGGTCGATGATCCCTGTCATCTGTCGAGTTTTGGGACGTATACCGATCGACGAGTGTAATTTGACACCTTCGACATCGATATTTGTTGAGCTAATATCGCCGAGACCGTCCTTTGCTGGATGGCGAGGGAAAGTGAGGTACGTTGTGTCGGAGACGACCAGCAGCTCGTCTCCGCCACTCAGTCGGTCTCGCTGTGCTTGCCCATGGGCGGCGATAACTTCACTGGACTCCACACGATCATTATCGCAAAATCGGTATGTAGCCTTTGTGGAGGCCCAATCTTCGCAGGCTGCCGGGATGGACTCGGCAGGCGAGCTGCCGAGTTCATCTCCGAGCTTTACCAACCGATCAGTCAATCGTTTGTCGCCGAACTCAGCTGCTCGAAACTCTTTTCGAATCCATCCAGAGACATCCATGTCACACAGCTGTCCATCTTCATCAGCTATTGATCGCCAGCCCCGCGAACGGCGTCCCATTTCCTGGAGTTGATTGGTCAGCTACGGCGTTAGAACTTGTGGGTAAGAGACAG
>NZ_JAQFWV010000175.1:0-934 GCF_056175805.1 Halohasta sp. A2
GCTACCGCACCGCAAACTCGTTTCAACCGCCTACCGCCCGTCAGCACCGCAAATCCTGGGAGAGCGTAATCATTTTATCTTTAGCGATGGTTCAGATAGTTAGCAGCGTTTCCATAGGTGAAATCCTCAGAGTCTGATAGTTTGGTTCGACTATGCTGAATACACAGCGCACATCTTGTACGAAGTGTGTGTCAATCGGATAGGAAGAAAGGGTGCTCACTGGATACTCAAAACTGTACGGCATCACTTAATTCAAGATGTGTTTATTTACTAGGAAGTGTATTCAACTTACAAACTGCATTTATTAACTGGTAGTTCAGATTGTGGATCTAAACCTAACTCGAAACGATCAGGAACAGATTGTTGCGATAATGGCCGGAATGACGTTTGGTATTTTTTATTTTTGGCAATGAGATACCGCTGTGGCCGTCCTCCGTCGTCCCCGCTGGCTCCCTATACCCCTCCACTCACTTCCTATACCTCACTCCGAGTTCTGCAACAAGCTATACTCAAACTCTGGCACGTCCATATACGCTCAGTTCTACCCACTCCGCTTAGAATCCTTATTGACTATGTAAACTACCCCACCCTACTCCCTCGGCGCTCCGCGCCTCGGTCTTTAAGCGTGTTACCAGAACTTGAAAAGTTCTGGTTGCCTGCCGGACGTAGTCCGGCAATGTCGTCAGAGCGAAGCTCTGACTGCTAACCAGAAATCAAAGATTTCTGGTGATGGGGCTTTGATGTGGACTCCCGGCAATCAGTCGCCAGCAATAGGCTGGTGACTCTCACCGTTCAACGTCACCAGAACGCTTGAGTGGTCAGCGTAACTTTTGAATATCGGTGAGGAACTTTTTGATCCAACCATTCGCAAATCCAAGACGTTGAGAGAGATCTAAGAATGTGTCAGTGACAAACTGTTTGAAATGCTCTTGAT
>NZ_JAQFWV010000176.1:0-925 GCF_056175805.1 Halohasta sp. A2
CTTTCACGTCTGTGGCTGAAAGACAACCGTCTGGTTGAGGAATCGTGAACACATTCACTCAACCAGACATCTTCCTGATGAGAGCTACGTTTTAGCTACAGCTCTCAGACCGGTTGGGAAGTACCGACAGTGGCAGCGTGAGACTTTCGACATTGGTTGCTATCGAACCAGAATTTATTGGCGGTCAGCCGCGAATTACCATGACTGGATTTTCGTGGTCAGGCGCTACTAAACGTTTAGAATCCTACTCTACCGGCCTCAAGTCGGCGACAAACCCAGATTCGAGGATAAATATTACAACAGCCGAGGTTGGTGATCCACCATCCAATCCGGGGCGTTTTGAGATCACTGTTTTGCGAGGGAACTATGTCTAATTATAAATACGAATGGATTGATGATAACGAAGCTCGGATATACTGGGACGGTGAGGAGATCGGCGAGACAGCCACAGAGACTAATGGAAGATCCACTATAAACGGCATTCCTGTAGGAGCCAAACAAGTTGCTTCTGAGTGGGTAGCAAACAAGTCAACGCCTGACGAGCAGCAGTTTCAAGAAGGAATCGAACGGATGGTATCAATCCTCGCTAATCAATTTTCAGTCGATCACATCGGGTTAGATGGAGTGTCTGTTTGGAAGTAGTGTGAAACAAACCCAAACAGACAATCAGATCGAAGAAGAGCATCTGCTTAATTTTGTCGTCAACACTCTCGACGAGGAACTTCCGATAGAACTCGCAGACGGTGTAAAGGTCTCATCAGAGAAGCTCTATGAGGTCCTCGCTGGCGCCAGCGCCAGCGGGACCTCGGTCAATCACATCTGCGAGACGACCGAAGACTCTCCACACGCCAATACCGTCCGTGGACACCTTACCGATCAGTTCGACCTCGATACTGTCGAGCAAGTTGGAGACACGCTGCTCCAA
>NZ_JAQFWV010000177.1:0-905 GCF_056175805.1 Halohasta sp. A2
ACTGTCGTATTGTTGACCGCTTCGACTTCATATCGACAGAAGGCGTCCAATTGCATACAACTTTCACGGAAACTGGACGGAGAAAGCACCGAGAGTGCGATTAATTAGCGGCGCAACGAGGCATCCCAACTGGAATCGAAGATCCGGATATCAAAAAATCGGAGGAGTATACCCAGCGAACGCTCTCCGTCGTGGCGCTGGAGCGGGCGGCTGATCTTGGGTTGTCTCGATCGCCGGGTCAGTCGGTTCGGTACGTGGTCGTCGACAATTCGAAATCGTCTCGAGATCGGGTTCTGTTAGTCGCTGAGGAGCCGTCAACATACGATCCGGTGTACCACGACACTGAGTTGATTCGAGCGGCGACGTCGGTGCTGTCACCATCTGGATGGAACGAAACGAGGGTCAAACAACACTTCTCGAATACTGAAGAGTCGCTATACCAGTTCCTAAACTAATACGTGACAGGGCGGTATTCAATTAGGGAAGTTTATCGAACGAAATCATCGTTGGAATTGCCATCTAGATGTGATAATACCGCTCTTGCGCCGATCAAGCACGGTGAACAGACTAAGAAATGATTTTCTTCGGGCCACCGCATGCCTGAATAACGACCAAGAGGTCGAAAACAGGTCCATTTCCATCCAGGGTTTATTGGTCGTCTCGACCGACATGCAAAACAACACTAGCAACCTACAAAACCGTTTCAATCCCTTTCTGGGTTTTCTGGTCGTCTCGACAGGGGGTGAAAATACGGTTATAGGTGTAAAAAACCTTTCTCAGTACTCGGCTCTGCACGTTTATAAACTCCCTTCAGAATGGAGAAAGAGGTGGTCGATTTTTTCCATCAATCCGTCGAGGTCACGGTCTGGCTGATCGCGCACCCACGAGAACATATTGTAAATCGC
>NZ_JAQFWV010000178.1:0-888 GCF_056175805.1 Halohasta sp. A2
TGCTGGCGACGTGGCGCCAGCAGGGACGCAATCCCTACGAGGAACTTCGTCGAGTTGTCAGCAGCAATAAGATGATCTCACGAGCTCACGCTGTACCGGCTGTTGAGACTTCGGGGTAAACACATACCCTCGACGAAACAGCGGGCGGTCGTCGATAACGGTGCCCACGCTGGTTCCGAGCGTCGGCCCGATCAACGGTGCGATCACCATCGACCCGACGACAACCGCTGGCGAGTCCAACAGGAGTCCAGCGGTCGCAACGACGACACTCATGGTCGTCATAACCAGAAAGGTGTTGAACTCCGGGGTGCGATCATTCGCGCGGGCCTGAAGCTCCTCTCGGGAAATACGCGCCGTGCTTTGCGCATAGCGCTGTTCGAGCGCGTTGTACTTGTCAGAGATGACTGTCTCAGCCTCGATAATCACTGTGTAGGAGTCCTCGTCCATGCCGGTTTTGCGGAGCTCGTCGAGCACGGATTCGATCGCAGGCATCGGAAGCGGAAACGTGATGATAATCGAGGGCTCTTGTCGACTTTCTTCTTCGATGAGCGTGTACTCGATTTCTTGGCTTTCGAGTGCGTCTTCGACGGGGTCGCGCTTTTCTTTCGGAATCAGAATCTCCACGAGTCGCATGGTACGACCTCCACGAAGTCACCGAACACTGTTTTGGCCATCTCCGTGAGTCAACAGCAGTATCGACCTTTCGACCGACTGCACTCCTCGTCGAGAATCCAGCGGTAGTGTCTTACAATGCAGAAAGAACTGCTCTGTTGAATAGATGCTGAGTCACGGTTACAGCGGTTCACACAGTGGTTCTATGTTGATGATGGCGAACATCAGGACAATTTCACGGAACTGCCGATACCAGCCCAGCGCTCGCACGGCGTC
>NZ_JAQFWV010000179.1:0-855 GCF_056175805.1 Halohasta sp. A2
AAATTTACGATTGGTCAATAGAAACTCGCCTTAGAAAATATTAGTCGACGTACGTCCATCATTCCAAAATGACAATTTTGAGCTACCCCTACGCTGTCTTGCGATTAGAAACCTGCTATCCAACTACTCCAGATCAAACTCTGCTAGTCGAATCTGAATCCCGTCCTTTCGTTCGACCAGATCAACGCCCATGGCTTCGAGATGCTTGAATCGGATGTTATTTCGACGGACGGTGATGAGTCGCTTTGATTCAACAATATAGGGGTCAACCCATTCCCGCCACATGTGATCGTCGACGTGAGTTCGTGGCATCTCAAAATCAGGCTCTACGCTCTCGATACAGAACTGGAGCATGGCAATTCCCGTTCGATGGTTCGCATTTGGTAACGAGTGTCGAAGTATGAGGTTCGACATCAGCTCGCCAGCGACTTGTGGAATCGGTGTACCCCAAGAGACCTGGTCGACCGCCTGTTGAATCTTTTCGGGTTCGAATTCTTTGTACAGCTGGAACTCGTCGTCATCGCGAACATCCACTGCGGCTTCCAGTAGCTCAACCAGCCGGAACGCGATGACTTGTCCCTCACGATCAAGTTCAGCGATTCGCTCACTCAGCCACTCACTGTTGTAGTCGACATCCTCCGCAACTTCGATTTCTGTGTCTGCTTCGTAGAGGACGTGGATTGGGGTGTCGAACGAATATTCCATAATCTTCGTCTTGCCGTCTAAATTTCAGTCGATCACATCGGGTTAGATGGAGTGTCTGTTTGGAAGTAGTGTGAAACAAACCCAAACAGACAATCAGATCGAAGAAGAGCATCTGCTTAATTTTGTCGTCAACACTCTCGACGAGGAACT
>NZ_JAQFWV010000180.1:0-848 GCF_056175805.1 Halohasta sp. A2
ATCAAGAGCATTTCAAACAGTTTGTCACTGACACATTCTTAGATCTCTCTCAACGTCTTGGATTTGCGAATGGTTGGATCAAAAAGTTCCTCACCGATATTCAAAAGTTACGCTGACCACTCAAGCGGTGTTCCCGAACGAAATCTCTCCAGCAGACGCTCGCTAACCGGTATCCCGGTCGAAGTGAACACCGTCGCCTTCACTCGTGGGAATTCGCCCGACTCCAAGGACGCATCGAGGACAAGGCGACGGAGGCAAGTATCCCGGTCGAGTACGTGAATCCGGCGTACACGTCGCAGACGTGCCACTCGTGCCACCGCATCGGTCGGCGGGACTCCCAAGCCGAGTTCCGGTGTCCGAACGACGACTGCCACGTTTCGACGTTTCAGGCCGACATCAACGCTTCCACCAATATCGCACGACGGATCGACCCGTGGGGAGAGAGCGTCCCGCTTGACAAGGCTGGACGCGATGACTCGCCTCGGGATGGGAGTGATTGTGACACCGCCACGACTCACCGTGAACAGAACGTACCAGCGCAGATGACGCTCAGGCTTACAAAGAGTCAACACCCTCTGGCAGCGTTCACGAGACTCAGTCGATCACATCGGGTTAGAGGAAGTGTCTGTTTGGACGTAGTGTGACACGGACCCAAACAGACAACCAGATCGAAGAAGAGCATCTGCTTAATTTTGTCGTCAACACTCTTGACGAGGAACTCCCGATAGAACTCGCAGACGGTGTAAAGGTCTCATCAGAGAAGCTCTATGAGGTCCTCGCTGGCGCCAGCGCCAGCGGGACCTCGGTCAATCACATCTGCGAGACGACCGAAGACTCTCCACACGCCA
>NZ_JAQFWV010000181.1:0-824 GCF_056175805.1 Halohasta sp. A2
TCAGGTACGCGAGTTTCTCATCATCAACATCTTCAAAGATGATTCGCCGAAATCGTTGACCAGTCTCAGCAAGCTCAATCTGTTCGTCACGGAGATGTCGTGTTCCTTGTTCATTGGTGATTTCGACATCTTGGATGTGTTCGAGCACTTCCGCACGAGCGTCTGCTTGGAGGAGACAAATGAAATCGATATCACGCTCCTTGAGATCACAAAACCGGCTGTAATCAAGGTAGCCACGGTCGAAAACATGAATCGGCGAGTCGAGGTCTGCAAAGACCTCGACATCGCTCTGTAGGTGTTCAAATTGGGTTGGTTCACGCATTACGCCAGGAGTGATGGTGACACCAAGCGGATGCTTGGCGTCACCATCTACACGCGCAGAAACATTGAGATGAAGCCCTTTCTCATCAGGACCAATCTCGTGTAGGACCTCAGTATCGGAGCGCTCACTCGGAACAGAAACCGACCGAGTGATGGTAAGATTAGTCGCGTCAGTCGCTATGACAGCACGATCAAGCCAATCGAATCGTTTGCGCTGGACACCACGTTGGTGGTACAGCTGGGGTGAATGAAGCAACTCGAAAAAGAGACGAACGACCGCACGGTAGTCGCGGTCGTTCGTCAATCGAGAGAAGGTTGAGCCAGCCATGTAGGTCAGTTCGTCGTGGATAGCAGTTTTCTCAGAGAGTTCAGCAAGTGAATCAGACGGATTAATCCCCTCAAAAACGGCAGTTTTGAGATGATTGTCAAAATCATGCTTTGCTGTGTATGTCCCGATCTCGAAGTCGTCAGCAATAGACTCGCTATCGACTGCGTCGAGTAGC
>NZ_JAQFWV010000182.1:0-808 GCF_056175805.1 Halohasta sp. A2
TTGGAGCGTCGAATCTCAGCTGAAGTTTCGTCAAACCTGAGCAGATCCCGACAAGTTGCACCGACCTCGTCGATGTTTCTCCCCAGATCTCCTTGGCTCCAGGCTAAACCCCAGAAGTAGTGCTAGTGCATTCGGTTCCTGTCACCTGACCCCACAAGCCATCGATGGTCGAGTGGGGTAACCAGGGACGACCCGCAAAAAACGGCGTTAGTCGAAACTGCGAGCGGTGTCGTCGTCGATGTGGATCTCTCCAGTCTGGGTTACAGTTACCTCGTAGGCGCCAAACTCGAACGTGACTTGTAAGGCACCACCGGTTGGACCTGAAGACACCAGCGTTTCGAGCGCGTCAGGGTCGATAACATCGTACAGCCGCGGCTGCAGCGAGAGCGGATCGACATCGGAGGCGGCTGCCACCGCCCGGACGACCGAAACACCGATCGATTGGTCCTCCGACCAATCATGTGTGAATCGCTGTCTTTCTGCATTGCTGGTGTCAGCCGAAATCTGCGAGTTGCCCGGATCCATGTCTTTGATCATTGCTGTGTGTACACTCGCGGTAGGATACCTATTTAAAAAGCCTTTCTGTTAGGATGGGATTACCATGCCTACCAGCGCCGTTGGGCTCCGTACCGATGTTTTTCGAGATTGGTAGGATCTGTATACGAGCTTTCTCAATATATGGGTCGCGTCTCAGGATCGTTTAGAACCAAGCCAATACTCACCGCAACGAAGTAGCAGTTGATACGTTAGAGGAAGGGGACTGTTTCGGTGCTAGAATGAAAGAGTCCCCAATCGAGATTACACTCAC
>NZ_JAQFWV010000183.1:0-759 GCF_056175805.1 Halohasta sp. A2
ACCGAAACTGATGACGAGAAGGTGAGCAAGCGGCTCATCTTCGTCAAACGGCTCTACAAAGGTGCAACACTCGAAGATGCAGCCGATGATGTAGGGATGTCTCAGTCAACAGGCAGCCGCTGGGCGAAGCTCTGGAACAAGGGCGGTCTTGGACTCCTTGCTCCGAGCTTCGGGGGCGGCCGCCCCCCGAAGCTCACCGACCAGCAGCGAGCGCATCTGCTTGACCTGCTTGAAGAGGGTGAACCTTGGAAGAAACAAGAGATTCAGCACCTCATAAACACCGAGTTCGATGTCGAGTACCACCCGAACTATCTGCCGCGGTTGTTAGATGATCTGGGCCTCTCGTACGCGATTCCGCGTACAGAGAGGCCCGACCGGCCAGACAATGCTGCGGAAATACTCGACGAACGCGTTTCCGATGCGTTCGCCGAGGATGAACCAGACGAGCCGCACAACAAACGCGAAGGAGATGACAGTGATGAAGAATGGACGGTTGACGATGATGTCCGAACAGATGGTGGGACGACCGTCGGGTTCTTTGATATCTCGCACCCACAACCATGGGACAATTCTCAGCGACTCTACACAGTGAACGAACCGACGATCACCCGGCCGCTGGTGAAGATCGATACACCAGCGGCCGGGTTCTATGCTCTCAACGGTGAGAGTGTCCTCCAGTTTCCACTAAATCAAGAGAAAGAACGGATTTGCGCGTGTTTCGAGGAGATACGCGAGCAGAATCCGGGCGAGCGGATTCTG
>NZ_JAQFWV010000184.1:0-734 GCF_056175805.1 Halohasta sp. A2
CTAGTGCACCTTCAATCGTGATTTGTTGGGTATAGCTGCCGTAGTTTGATGCGAGCATCGTCGGTCGTAAACTGCCAGTTGATCTCCGTCCTATTTTGGTTGCGAGTACGTTCCCACGCAGCGACCTCCGCACGGAGTGTCGCTGCGTCGGGAATACGCCGATCAAGACACTCTGTCCACAGGGCACTGAATTCGATTTCAGCCATATTCAGCCAACTCCCGTGTGGTGGAGTAAAGTGAAATTCAAGTGTACTGAGCAACCGCCTCGCCTCTTCTGGCGGGAGATATTCGTAGAAAGCGTACCGCTGATGGGTGTTCAGGTTGTCCATCACCACCCGGATGCAGTCAGCATCCGGGTAGTGATCATCTACCAACGACTGCATCTGTTGGACGAATTCTTGTTTCCGCCGTCGTTTGGTTACCTCGACATGTCTCCAACCGGTGAGCGGTTCGCTCATCACGAAGAGGTTACGTGTTCCATTCCGTTCGTAGGTGTAGTCGTACCGAGCGACCGCTCCCGGGCGGGCCGGGAGCGGATCGCGGACCTCCTTGTGCAGTTCCTTGTTGGACTCGTCAAAACAGATGACTGGACGGCGAGGATCATACGGTTCGTGATAGAGATCAAGAGTTTCCTCCATCTGGCAGACGAACGCAGCACTGTTTTCAGGCGTAATTACCCACGATTTGGATCGGTGAGGGTGCAACCGTGTTTTTTTAGAATCTGTCGAACAGTC
>NZ_JAQFWV010000185.1:0-720 GCF_056175805.1 Halohasta sp. A2
CAACGAGGTCGCTACTCCATTCAAATAGTTTTCCAGTCTCACCGTCTTGTGTCCAAATACATCGATTTTGATTGGCGCGGACAACAAACCCAGCGTCGTCAGTCTCTCTGCCAAACTCTTCAAACAGCGCAAACGCATCACCACCTCGGTCATGGACAAAAATCGGACGAACATCTGCAGGCATCCACTCAAGACTGGCTCTATTCCCGCGTAGCCATTTTTCATATTGGGATTCAATCTGAATCGGGTCGTCTCTATCGTTGGTGATGTAGTCCGTCTCTGACTGTTGATCCTCGACCAGCACCTGCTGGTCGATGATCCCTGTCATCTGTCGTGTTTTGGGGCGTATACCGATCGACGAGTGTAATTTGACACCTTCGACATCGATGTCTGTTGAGCTAATATCGCCGAGACCGTCCTTTGCTGGATGGCGAGGGAATGTGAGGTACGTTGTGTCGGAGACGACCAGCAGATCGTCTCCGTCACTCACTCGATCTCGCTGTGCTTGCCTATGAGCGGCGATAACTTCACTGGACTCCACACGATGATTATCGCAAAATCGGTATGTAGCCTTTGTGGAGGCCCAATCTTCGCAGGCTGCCGGGATGGACTCGGCAGGCGAGCTGCCGAGTTCATCTCCGAGCTTCACCAACCGATCAGTCAGTCGTTTGTCGCCGAACTCAGCTGCTCGAAACTCCTTTCGAATCCATCCAGAGACAT
>NZ_JAQFWV010000186.1:0-715 GCF_056175805.1 Halohasta sp. A2
TGTATGGGCTATTCTCCACCGGGTTCAGTTATCGTTGAGCGAATTCAAAGAGCGTTTCCTTCTGATGAGTTGCGCGAACGCGTTCGCGCAACGAATCTCGTAGAGCGTCAGCGGAAATTCGACATTGTTGCGCTGTTTTACACTCTCGCGTTTGGCTTTGCTGCCGGATCAGACCGCACTCTACAGGCATTTCTCGAACGGTATGTTGAGATGGCTGACTGCGACGAGCTCTCCTATGCATCGTTTCATGACTGGTTCGAACCAGGCTTTGTTGCACTCCTTCGAGAGATTCTCGATGATGCTATCGAGAATCTCGATACTGGACGAAGAGATCTAAACGGCCGTCTCGAACGCTTTCGAGACGTCCTTATCGCTGACTCAACCATCGTCTCATTGTATCAAGATGCCGCTGATGTCTACGCAGCAACGAGTGACGACCAAGCTGAGCTGAAACTCCATCTTACCGAATCACTCTCTACAGGCCTCCCGACACGGTTCCAAACAACCAGCGGGAAAACTCATGACCGGAGTCAGCTACCCACCGGCGAGTGGGTAGCTGACGCCCTCATCCTGCTCGATTTAGGATTCTATGATTTCTGGTTGTTCGACCGTATCGACCAGAATGGCGGCTGGTTCGTCTCCCGTGTCAAAGACAACGCGAACTTCGAGATCGTCGAAGAACTGCGGACATGGCGGGGTAACACCATTCCGCTAG
>NZ_JAQFWV010000187.1:0-695 GCF_056175805.1 Halohasta sp. A2
ACGATCGCCAGATAGCTGAGTTTGCCTCTCTTTTTGTCAACGCTGCTGGATCGGTTGAGCAAATTATACTGCGGTGTCTTCGACCGATATCGATGACTGAGAGTGTGAGAATTCTTAGACAGGCTCTCATAGCAACTTTATCTACCCACGCCCACCACTTAAAACTTCATAGTTAGAAAATTCTTTTTTGGGTTTAGAAAGATTTGTTTGTTCATACACCACGCAAGGCGAGGGAGCGCTGGGAATATGAGTCGACGGGCGGATACGCAGGTATATCAGTTTACTACCAGAAGACAGGGTTAGTTGCTGTGAGGGATTTCCGACCCCCCTTGTGTGATTCCTCGACTCATACGTTCGGTTTTAACGACAAGGAGGTTGTAAAGCAATGATAGGAGGATGATTGGCAGAAATTGTTGGGTCGTCTCCGGCGACAACCGTCACGAATTAACGTCTTTAATGTCCTGTTCTTGGATGTTTTGAGGGTTCTAGCGAGGGTTTTTCACTTTCCAGACCGAACCAGTAGATACGTAATGAGCCTCTCAAAAACGATCGGGCGCGACGGCCGGGATGGCGATTCTGACCGTCTGGAATCCGCGAAAGCACGATTCGATCAGGTTGATCGCCAAATTGCCGACACGATGGATCGTCTCGGGCTTCCAACGCTACGTGTCGCGCTCGGAATCGTATTCATCTGG
>NZ_JAQFWV010000188.1:0-683 GCF_056175805.1 Halohasta sp. A2
TCTCGTGGATCTGGACCCCTTCTGCCGAACGGAGGGTCCGAAACATCTTCCGAAGGACCACTTGCTCGCGCAGAGCCCGCTCTGCGCGATTATTCGTCGAGTCAACGTCTGGCTCAGTCACGAACGTAAGCCAGTGACCCAACCCGTTGCTGATCTTCTTGATCAGCTTCTGAACCTCTCGGACCTCGTAATCTTCCCTAATCAGACCCTCCAAGTGCAAGGACGCTTCCGCCCGCTTCTGATCGCGGGCAGAAGCGGACGGCTCTCCTTCGACGAACGTCGTTAGGTCGTTGTGGAGTCCGTGTAATTCTTCAGATAGCCGCTCTGCTTCCTCGTACCGTTCAGCGACGTACTCAGCCTCCCGCAACAGGTGCGCCCAGCACCGCTGCAGTTTCGTATGATAACTCGAATACGCTGACCAGCCGTCACAACTGAGCGTCGAGTCCTCGGCGAATTCCTCGCCGAGGACGTCTTCTAAGACCCCACTTCCTCGGCTCTCATCAACCCAGAACAGCACCTCGTCATCAGTGACGAACGTCCACGCCCAGTGTTGTTCTCCATCAACCGGGAAGCCTGTTTCATCACAGTAGACGACCTCACTCTCCCGAACCTTCTCTTTGACATCGTTGTATGCGGGTCGCAGCCGGTCTGCGACCCGCTTGGTCAAGTTGTAGATCGTCCGG
>NZ_JAQFWV010000189.1:0-670 GCF_056175805.1 Halohasta sp. A2
GCACGGCTTGGAGCAGGCCGCTCACACTTTTGGTATCGTTCGATCAGTGAATCTCGTCGGCGGATCGTTCGAATTCCTCGTCGACTGCCTTGCTATAGGGGGATTCCACAGCTCTACATAAGAGCGCACCGTCTTAACCAACAAGAGTGTGTTTCTGCCGTTTTGTTGGTTAACACGGCGGAGCTATCTTTTTCAAGGAGAGAATCCCGCCGTTCACAGTAGTTGCCGAATCACATTCTGCTCCGCGTAAACTGAGTTGTTGCGCTCAAAACTCACGGTATCGCAGTAGATTACGCTATGACGAATTCACTCAGAGAGTGAGGGAACGCCGCGCCAGCGGCGTTCCCGAGCGATATCTCTCGGGAAGAGGAGCGTACTCACCGGTTATCCCGGTCGAATCTGAGCGTGTCCTCAACCATAGTCTGTCAAGAGAACGAACCTACGGAAGATTCGTGTCGATATCAGCGGTGTCTTCGGAACTCTTCCAGCTGAGAGTAAGAGGTTGGCGAGTACCCAGAGATTGTACAGCGAAACAGCGAACAGAAAGTAGAACAGCCGCACCGAGAACGTCGGCGACGACGTTCTCGGGAGGAAATCACCGATCTGTCGATACGAGGTTTCGATTCCCCAGCGGCGGCGGAACGCCGCCGCGTACGCTTTCGCTGTCGAA
>NZ_JAQFWV010000190.1:0-609 GCF_056175805.1 Halohasta sp. A2
TGGAACAACTCACCGCTCACGTCTGAGATTATCTCTTTCCGTGTCTCCAGATCCAGTGTACCATCAACGGATAGCCTGTGTCTGAGCGACCGTGGAACATGTACCAAATCGAGTTGGTGGTACCGTTCTTTGGCAGTAAAGGCCGTCACAAGTCTGTCTTCGCTATCACTGACGACCGCTGCGTCGTCAGTGATTGCGTTCTGCTCGTCAAGCTCACCCGCTATGTTGGTCCAGTCAGCATTAACCGAGACATCAAGCACGGATCGAGTTTCACCATCATCGTCTTCCGCGAGTGTGATCTGAACCTCGTGCTGACTACGGTCGTCATCCTGACTATAACACATTGTCCCGTCCGGGATGACGGTGCCAGCTTCTGTACCTGGAATGTGGTCAGAAACAAACGATGAGAGTTTCTGACCGTAGTCTTTGACTCGCCGCTGGATGGTGTCGGGCGACGGCATCTTCTCGAAGCCGTCGCCCGCCGACGCAGCATCCCGATACGACAGCGTCGTGGCGAGATCGGCTGTCTTAACAGAGATATCCTCTTGATACCGCTTCTTGCCATCGAACTGAATGAGGTTCTCAACAGGGCGGAAGTGTGACTGTTCA
>NZ_JAQFWV010000191.1:0-598 GCF_056175805.1 Halohasta sp. A2
ACCGGCTGAAAATGTGGGTGTGGCGGGCGTTGCTGCGCGTTTCAGCGCAGCAACACCCGCAGTCTGGGCACGCCGCACTCGACAGCACCTTCTTCGACCGCCGCCGTTCGTCGTCGTACTTCCGCCAGCGGTCAGGAAATACAGTACAAACGCTGAAAGTAACGACGCTAACCGATGTGGAGTCGCTCGCTGTGCTAGATGTCCATATCGCAGCTCGGTGGAAGCATGACACGAAAACAGGACCGCAGGTCGTCCGCCGGAACGCGGACGACCTGCTGACCGTTGCTGCCGACAACGGGTTTCAAGACTGGAAGACCGAGTACGAGATTGCTGCACTGGATGTTGAGTATCTTGTGCACTATCGCGGTTCATCACCGAAAGCAGTCATGAACAACGCGCTCATCCGGGCGAAGGGCTATTCTCAGCGTTGGATGGCCGAGACCTCGTACTCAACAACGAAGCGCTCGCTCGGCGACGCCGTGCGAGCGCTGGGCTGGTATCGGCAGTTCCGTGAAATTGTCCTGATGTTCGCCATCATCAACATAGAACCACTGTGTGAACCGCTGTAACCGTGACTCAGCATCTATTCAACAGAGCA
>NZ_JAQFWV010000192.1:0-598 GCF_056175805.1 Halohasta sp. A2
GTGCTTCATTGATCGCGTCATCAAGCTCTTTTTCCGACAGATGTTTCACCAACTTGGTCCGACGAGAAGCCTTCATTAGCGCCTATACGCGCTCCGTAGATTCAAACATAGCGCAGACCACTCTCGCCGAGCGAGCGCTTTGTTGTTGAGTACGAGGTCTCGACCATCCAGCGCTGAGAATAGCCCTTTGTCCGGATGAGCGCGTTGTTCATGACTGCTTTCGGTGATGAACCACGGTAGTGCACAAGATAATCAACATCCAGTGCAGCAATCTCGTACTCGGTCTTCCAGTCTTGGAACCCGTTGTCGGCGGCAACGGTCAGCAGGTCGTCCGCGTTCCGGCGGACGACCTGCGGCCCTGTTTTCGTGTCATGCTTCCACCGAGCTGCGATATGGACATATAGAACAGCGAGCGACTCCACATCGGTTAGCGTCGTCACTTTCAGCGTTTGTACAGTGTTTCCTGACCGTTGGCGGAAGTACGACGACGAACGGCGGCGGTCGAAGAAGGTGCTGTCGAGTGCGGCGTGCCCAGACTGCGGGTGTTGCTGCGCTGAAACGCGCAGCAACGCCCGCCACACCCACATTTTCAGCCGGT
>NZ_JAQFWV010000193.1:0-588 GCF_056175805.1 Halohasta sp. A2
TTGCCATCGATCTTCACGAGTGGCGGTTCTACGGATCTGCTGACACTGACCACGTGATAACGACATATCCTGATCTAGGAACGAACAGAGCATTTTGCTTCGCAACGCTGTGCATTGTTGCACCACATACGCGGTTTACCCTTGAGGTGGTGCCGATGGACGCGACCGGCTTTCGCGCCAAGCGCGAAGCCGTTCGCTCCTTGCTCGAAACAGCACAACAGTACGTCTCAATTCGGCACGTCTACCTGGATCGTGGATTCTATCAAGTCCACGTCGTCGCGGAGTTAGAACAACTGGGCGTTGATTATATCGTGCGTGCCCGACCGAGTAGTGGGATGAAAGACCGCCTCAGCGCCAGCGCTGAGACGGTCGCTGGTGAGTATACGATGCAGCGAAACCGCAAACCAACGGCGTCAGTAGATGTCACAGTCTTTGCGGTTCCACACCGTACGGACGAAGATGAGCACGTCTGGTTCGTGACGAGTTTGGACGTAGATGCTTCGACAGCGAAAGCGTACGCGGCGGCGTTCCGCCGCCGCTGGGGAATCGAAACCTCGTATCGACAGATCGGTGATTTCCTCCCGAGAA
>NZ_JAQFWV010000194.1:0-579 GCF_056175805.1 Halohasta sp. A2
GGTCGCGTCTCAGAACCGTTTAGACTTCACCTCCAGTAGCCTCAACCGAGGCGGTACAGTGAATCTTCTCGTGGAGTGATTCACACAGAATCTCATTGAAGAACCGGTTGTAGCGATCTGGATCTTGGTACTTCACCAGTCGAAGTTGAAGCACTGCATTCAATCCATCTCGACTCCACTGCATCCAGTCTCGCTTGCACCGTTTAGCGACTTCTCCCATTGCCCGTTCGACGGGATTCGAGGTCCACCGCACCTCGATCCCGTCGAGTGCTTTCTCAGCAAACGTCTGCATCGATGGTAATCCCCGTCGCAAGTACGCTGCTGCTTTCTCTGAACCGAACTGACTCAATTGCCAAGTCGTCTTCTCAATCCGTTCGCGTGTTCGGGCGATCCGCTTGCGGATCGCCGAATACTCCTCTTCTGGACGGTGTTTCTTCACTGAATTCTTCAGGTGGAACAACTCACCGCTCACGTCTGAGATTATCTCTTTCCGTGTCTCCAGATCCAGTGTACCATCAACGGATAGCCTGTGTCTGAGCGACCGTGGAACATGTACCAAATCGAGTTGGTGGTACCGTT
>NZ_JAQFWV010000195.1:0-575 GCF_056175805.1 Halohasta sp. A2
CGTTGTATGCGGGTCGCAGCCGGTCTGCGACCCGCTTGGTCAAGTTGTAGATCGTCCGGTGGGAGATCGGAAGATCGAGCTCCCAGTCAAACAGCTCGGCTTGTTTCCGGTTGGGCAGTCGTTGATGGAACCGACCGAGAGCGGTTTGGGCCATGAGATTTGGCCCAAACCGCCCCTTTTCGGGACAGTTAGGATGCTCAGCAACAACCTCGTTTCCACAGGAACAGTGGTGTTTGCCAAGTTGGAACTCTACGACGGTGGTTGGAACGGGAAGCGGGACATCGATAACAGTTCGTGAGACGTAGTTGTCAGGGTTCGAGAGGATTTGCTCACAGTCTGGACAGTATCCCTGATCAACCCGAATCGTCTCTTCGGGTTCTGGTGGTGGTCGAGTTGTTCCTTCGTGGCCTTCACTCCGTCCTGGTGAAGAGTCGCTGGCGGCGTCAGAGTCGCCGCCAGCGTCGTCTCCTTCATCTTCTTCGTCTTCATCCCCGTCTTGACCGTCTCTACCAGGTGATTTAGCCGCACCACCCTGCTTACTGGGTGGTGTGTTTGGGTTTTCGTACTGCTTGAGG
>NZ_JAQFWV010000196.1:0-554 GCF_056175805.1 Halohasta sp. A2
CATCAACCCCTTGGCGTCGAGGTCTTCGACCGCTACAAGGTCGTATTCCCGAGCGTAGTACGCCGAGAGCTTGTGAAGGAAGTCCCGACGCTTTCGCTTCAAGTCAGCTTGGCGTTGGGCCACTACGTGCTGTTGCTTCTCGTAGTTCGCCGATCCGTGTTCCTTCCGCGAGAGGTCGCGTTGTCCACGCTCCAACCGCTCGCGTTCCTCGGAGAGGTCGGGATCTTTAACGGCAGTTCCGTCGCTGTCGTGAGCGTACTTCAGAATTCCCACGTCGATCCCGACGCATTTATCGGGGTTCTCGGGCTTCGGTGGCGCGTCGTTCTCGGTTTCGATGCCGAGGACGGCGAACCATTCGCCCGTTGACTCCTGTTTGACAACGACCTCCTTGATCGTGGCGTCGTCGGGAACCTCGCGGTGGTAGACCATCGGAATGTCACCGATCTTAGAAAGAGAGAGTACAGGCCGACCGCTCGTGTTGTTGAGCTTGAAGCCGGTTTGACTGTACGTGATCGAGCGATATTCCTGCGGAGCCTTCCACCGTAGTTCGCCGA
>NZ_JAQFWV010000197.1:0-536 GCF_056175805.1 Halohasta sp. A2
TCATCGGCGGATAGATCGACAGAGTACTGTTGTGTTCGTGGCATGACTCACTTCAGAAATTTCTGAATAGAGTCTAGAGGCTCTCAGAGTAGATAAATCTAGCAGTTCAAAGTTGAAGCCGCACTAGTGGGGGTAGTACTGACAGCGATGAGACCGGTGGTGAACCTGACAACGAGGTTCTAGGGTTCGGTTTCGGTGGTGCCATTAGCGGTGTCGTCGGAGCAGGCTATCTGTTCAAACGCCGACTGGAGAAACGTGACAGGGAAATAGAATAAATTTCTGAGATACTACCTGGTGCAAAACTCGCACTCGCAGTCTTGCAGACACGTCTCATCTGTGTCGATAAGACTCTGGAAGTCGACCAGAATCAACGTCCTATAAGCGATCATCTGAGTTAAGCTGTTGAAAGAGCAACCGACACTACTCTTCGTCAGCTCGAACAGTTCCGCCCACGACCAGCGCCGCACCGATGATAACGAGATTCTTGATGATGTACTGGCCTTCGACCGTGAGTTCGTGTGGGAACGTCACAAAGA
>NZ_JAQFWV010000198.1:0-511 GCF_056175805.1 Halohasta sp. A2
CTCGTCGAAGTGTTCGCCACAGTCAGGACAGCACTCACAGGTGACCTCGACCTCGTGGTCAGGCACAGGCGTTGAACGCCACTCCGGGTCGTGACCGTCCTTTCTCCCGGGAGTGCCGCCGTCGGTTCGAACATCATCGTCTTCATCATCCTCCGAGGTCGGGGACTCGTTCGTCCCCGACCGTCGCTTACTGGGCGGTGTATGCGGATTTTCGTATTTGCGAAGGCGGATTTTGAGCTCGTCTATCCGCTCGTCCTTTTGATCAACTTCCTGTTCAAGCTCCTCAACTCGTTGCTCAAGTTGGAGAAGCCGAGAAAGGAGTTCGTCTTTGGTAAAATCGTCTGTGTTCACAGACCCCACCAACCAGTAGTGACAGCAGAGATAATGGGATGGGCTCCGCTGCGGAGCCCATCCCTAAGGGGCGCATCCAACCTCTGCTGTCTGTTCATATCGCATCCGTTGAACGCTTCCTACGAGACAATACCGAAATCAGCTCGGGCTAAACACATAC
>NZ_JAQFWV010000199.1:0-510 GCF_056175805.1 Halohasta sp. A2
CTGGATAGTCTGGTTTGGGTGCTTCTGCAAAGTCTGTATCTAGAAATTCGGCAGTTCAGCGACTCAGACAGGAGAATTTGTTATGTAAGTGATTCAATACGGGAGCCGTCTTGCGATAAACGGAGCATCATGACTTCAACTGATACGCTTCTCAAACTCCTGCTTATTGTTGTCATCGCAGTTGTCGTCCTTCCTCTCATCATGATGCTAGTCATGATGCCTGCAATGGGAATGTGGGGTGGCGGATATATGTGGAATGGCGGCATGGTCGACGGCACAGGAGCGACTTGGATGTGGAGTCTTATGTGGCTCGTTCCACTGATAATCGTTGTCGGGCTCGGTTATCTCCTCTATCTTCCTTCAAGGAGAGAATCCCGTCGTTTACAGTAGTTGCCGAATCACATTCTGCTCCGCGTAAACTGAGCTGTTGCGTTCAAAACACACGATATCGCAGTAGATTACGCTGTGACGAATTCACTCAGAGAGCGAGGGAACGCCGCGTCGGCGGCG
>NZ_JAQFWV010000200.1:0-496 GCF_056175805.1 Halohasta sp. A2
ATGGCCGCTAAAGACGGTACAACAACGTGTCACCGCTATTGTTCAGCATACCTCGTTTCAAACGGTAAGCCGGTGACGCTGGCTATGACGTACGTGCGCAGTGATGAGAGTGAGGCCGATGCGGTCGAGCGTGTCCTCGACCGCATCGAGGCCTATTCCTTCGATATAGACCTTCTATTGGCTGATCGTGGCTTCTATAACGAACGTATCCTGCGTCGGTCACGTGATATTGCTGCGACTGTCGTTCCCGTCCAAAAGAAGGGCAAACGCATGAAGAGAAAGCTAGACACGCACTGTTCGTACATGACGACCTATCGGATGTACAAAGACTGCAAGCGGGAACTGAAATTCCCGCTTGCAGTCGCGGTCTCCTACCAAGCCGGAGATCGTGGCAAAAGCGGAGAGATCGTTCGAGGCTATGTGGCGTGCGATCTGGCTGATCGCACGCCCAAACAGGTCGAACGGCTCTATCGGAAACGCTCGGCGATTGAGACGA
>NZ_JAQFWV010000201.1:0-492 GCF_056175805.1 Halohasta sp. A2
GCGACCTCGTTGAGCGAGGTCGCGACTCGGTTGAGATTCAACAAGGCGGAGGCCGAGAAGCCAGGACAGCAGAAGTGTCGATTACAACTGGCACTTGTGAGGTGCGTGCGCCAAAGAATAACCCTGAGCAGGAAGGGTCGGTTGAACTCAACGTGGTGAGAGCAGATGAAACAACTGAAGCAGATGATCCGATTCAGTGGGTGCTGCTCACCACTGAATCGGTTAGTACGCTTGAGGATGTGTTGAAAATCATTGAGTACTACCGTCTTCGATGGCGGATCGAAGACTGGCACAAAGTGCTGAAGACTGGTTGTAAGATAGAAGAACGCCAACTTCAGACATGGGAGCGAATGGAAGTTCTACTCCTGTCTCTTACCCATAATTCAGCGTCTGAGAGAAAAATCAACTCAGACGGATAACGGGAGAAAGAAACCGGTCAGAAAGCAGTCATTGATTTTGCCACGCCACAGGTCTTTCAGAGATATCTCTCTG
>NZ_JAQFWV010000202.1:0-483 GCF_056175805.1 Halohasta sp. A2
TCGTTTCCAGAACTGCGCGTTCGGCCTCGGTCAACAAGACATCTGGTGGAGTTGTACCTTCTCCACGAGCTAACTCACGCAACTCAAGAACCTTCCACGCAATCACCGAGTACACGCTGAGTAAAACTTCCATTCGCTCCCACGTCTGAAGTTGGCGTTCTTCTATCCTACAACCAGTCTTCAGTACTTTGTGCCAGTCTTCGATCCGCCATCGAAGACGGTAGTACTCGATGATTTTCAACACATCCTCAAGCGTACTAACCGATTCAGTGGTGAGCAGCACCCACTGAATCGGATCATCTGCCTCACTGATTTCATCTGCTCTCACCACGTTGAGTTCAACCGACCCTTCCTGTTCAGGGTTATTCTTTGGCGCACGCACCTCACAAGTGCCAGTTGTAATCGACACTTCTGCTGTCCTGGCTTCTCGGCCTCCGCCTTGTTGAATCTCAACCGAGTCGCGACCTCGCTCAACGAGGTCGC
>NZ_JAQFWV010000203.1:0-481 GCF_056175805.1 Halohasta sp. A2
ATCTTGAAGAAGGTGCCGACCGGATCGCTGAACGCGCACAGGCGATCGGCGGCGTTCCGGTTGCAGGCCCAGCCAACCAGGAGGAACGCGCCACTATTGAGTTCGAAGGCGAGGACGTCTACGACATCCGCACCTCGCTGGCCAACGACATGGATGCCTACGGCGATATGATCCAGGAGATGCGGGAGCACATCCAACTGGCGGACAACCTTGGTGATCCGACGACCGAGCACATCCTCAAGGAGGTTCTGACAGAGCTCGAAGAGGACGCCCACCACGTCGAACACTAATACGGGGTTTATATCCGCGCTGGACGAGTGCTTCGGAGCAGGCGGTCTCGTCATCACTAAGATCTTGGTCGCGTCTCAGAACCGTTTAGACTTCACCTCCAGTAGCCTCAACCGAGGCGGTACAGTGAATCTTCTCGTGGAGTGATTCACACAGAATCTCATTGAAGAACCGGTTGTAGCGATCTGGATCT
>NZ_JAQFWV010000204.1:0-477 GCF_056175805.1 Halohasta sp. A2
CATTGATCGCGTCATCAAGCTCTTTTTCCGACAGATGTTTCACCAACTTGGTCCGACGAGAAGCCTTCATTAGCGCCTATACGCGCTCCGTAGATTCAAACATAGCGCAGACCACTCAAGCTCTCGTCCGCACATCAGAATCGCAGAGCGATTCTGAGGACGTTCCTTCGGAGTGAACCACTCCTACGTCTTCGAGACCGCGAGAAAGAATGTTCCACGCCGCGTTCGCGTCCCTGTCTGCCTCAAACCCACATGCCGGACAAGAGTGTTCGCGCACCCATAACGGCTTGTCGCTCGAAACGCCGCAGGATGCGCACTCTTTGGTCGTCCCTCTCGGATTGACCGCGACAAAGTGCGTCCCTTCGCGGTCGCACTTGTATTCGAGCAGTCGTAGGAACATCCCCCACGCCGCTCCTGCGCGGTTCCGTGAGTTCCCCGGTAGCTCGACCAAGCCCTTCGCGTCGAGGTCTTCGACCG
>NZ_JAQFWV010000205.1:0-476 GCF_056175805.1 Halohasta sp. A2
TCGCATAAGCGTGAAACGTCGTTGTTCCACGCTTGGCCAGTGAGGAGTAGAGAGCTTCTGTCTCGTCTTCATCGCCGTAGTAGGGATCGAGGTGGAGGTCGGCGACGACCTCCACCGGTCGATCAGGGAGCGTCTCGATGGTATCTCGTTGGAGAAGCGTGTCTCCAACTTGCTCGACAGTATCGAGGTCAAACTGATCGGTAAGGTGTCCACGGACGGTATTGGCGTGTGGAGAGTCTTCGGTCGTCTCGCAGATGTGATTGACCGAGGTCCCGCTGGCGCTGGCGCCAGCGAGGATCTTATAGAGCTCCTCTGATGAGACCTTTACACCGTCTGCGAGTTCTATCGGGAGTTCCTCGTCAAGAGTGTTGACGACAAAATTAAGCAGATGCTCTTCTTCGATTTGGTTGTCTGTTTGGAGTTCTTTCACACCATGTCCAAACAGACACTTCCTCTAACCCAATGTGATCAACTGA
>NZ_JAQFWV010000206.1:0-474 GCF_056175805.1 Halohasta sp. A2
GTTGATAACCGTGCAGGTCACGAAACTTGCTGCTGTCACGGCTACAAACCTGGCACCCGTGATCACCTCGAACGGTGGCGGCACCACGGCGAGCACGTCGATTGCAGAGAACTCCACGGCCGTCACCACTGTTGTAGCGACTGATTCCGATGCCGGCACGACGCTCGCGTACTCCATCGTCGGCGGCGCCGATGGGCCCAGGTTCCAGATAGACGGAGCGAGCGGCGTACTGTCTTTCCTTGCGGCGCCGGATTTCGAGACACCCGCGGACTCCGATCACAACAACAGCTACGTCGTTCAGGTGCGCGCATCCGACGGCAGCCTGTCAGACGATCAGACCATCACCGTCGCCATCACCGACGTGGACGAATCCCAGGTCAAGCTGACCGGTACACACCGGGCGATGACAGCTTCACGGCGCTCTCCGGCAATGAACGTATCGATGCGCTCGGCGGCATCGACACGGTCACGTTC
>NZ_JAQFWV010000207.1:0-470 GCF_056175805.1 Halohasta sp. A2
TCGCCCAGCGGCTGCCTGTTGACTGAGACATCCCTACATCATCGGCTGCATCTTCGAGTGTTGCACCTTTGTAGAGCCGTTTGACGAAGATGAGCCGCTTGCTCACCTTCTCGTCATCAGTTTCGGTGAGCAAGCGGTTGAGATCGTCCTCACTGAGGTGACGGACGATCTCTTTCTCTCGTCCAGTCATTGCTCAACCAACTCAGGGTACACCTAAAACTTCTGTGAACCACTAGCCGACCTCCACCTCGATCCCTACTACGGCGATGAAGACGAGACAGAAGCTCTCTACTCCTCACTGGCCAAGCGTGGAACAACGACGTTTCACGCCTATGCAACACTGTACGCACGGGTGCGTAACAAACGCTACACGCTCGCGGTTCGCCAGCTGGTCGCTGGCGAAACCTCAGGTGACGTACTCGGTGAGTTCCTCGAACTGCTTGACGGCCTTGACCTGAGCGTCAAGGCCG
>NZ_JAQFWV010000208.1:0-469 GCF_056175805.1 Halohasta sp. A2
ATGTCGTAGACGTCCTCGCCTTCGAACTCAATAGTGGCGCGTTCCTCCTGGTTGGCTGGGCCTGCAACCGGAACGCCGCCGATCGCCTGTGCGCGTTCAGCGATCCGGTCGGCACCTTCTTCAAGATGCTCGTAGGCTTCCTGGAGGAACTGGTGGGTGTCAAGAGATTCTGCGCCCTCAACGTTCCAGTGGTGTTTGTGGATCTGATGATACAGTACATAGGCATTGGCCAGATCGGTGTTCAGGGCGTCGACGATCTGCTCGACTTTGTCCTCCTCAAGCCGAAGCACCTCTGATTCTTCAAACGTACCCGCCTGCTGGCGGACGGTTTTCTGCGTACTCATGAGCCTGTCCAAGAAATATCGGCAGAGAACTCACATGACGTAGACCTTATCTAGCAGAAAATCCTGTACAGCGTAAGGATTCACCCGTGACGTTCAATTTTATCCGATACGATCAAGATCAGCAA
>NZ_JAQFWV010000209.1:0-467 GCF_056175805.1 Halohasta sp. A2
CTCGGCTCTGCACGTTTATAAACTCCCTTCAGAATGGAGAAAGAGGTGGTCGATTTTTTCCATCAATCCGTCGAGGTCACGGTCTGGCTGATCGCGCACCCACGAGAACATATTGTAAATCGCCTCTTTGAGCCCGTGTTCAAGCTGTGCTCGGAGCGACGAGGCTTTCGAGACGAGTCGCTCCGAGACGCTCGATTCCGGACCAAGACGAAGGAGGCTGTAGGTGAGCATCTGAAGGTGCCAGTGACGACTGGCACCCTCAGAATCACGTACCTCGCAGTCTCCTAGGCCTAAATCCTGCTTCGAGTCCTCGAAAAACGTCTCTATTCGCCATCTGTAGGAATAGCTCCGAATGATATGGGCTGAAGGCGCGTCAATCTTGTTTGTTGCAAGGTACTTGACAGGGTTCTCCTCGTCCTCGTCAGTCACCTTCTCGGCGATCACTAGCCGAACCTCACCTAATTTCG
>NZ_JAQFWV010000210.1:0-457 GCF_056175805.1 Halohasta sp. A2
CGATCGCCAGATAGCTGAGTTTGCCTCTCTTTTTGTCAACGCTGCTGGATCGGTTGAGCAAATTATACTGCGGTGTCTTCGACCGATATCGATGACTGAGAGTGTGAGAATTCTTAGACAGGCTCTTTAGCATTCAAAATATTTGAATAAGTCAATCGCTCTTATCACTACTTCTGCGGTTGATCACCAATCAGTCAACCCCCTCACCATAGCCACGCCGATATCTCTCGCTTTCTCTCGTCTCAGCCCTTTGTGTTCTGCAATCTGTGTAGCCATTTCGTAGACCAGTTCTCGAGCAACTTCGGGAAACGGAGGGAGCCGAGCGGCCGCGCTTGAGTGGTCTGCGCTATGTTTGAATCTACGGAGCGCGTATAGGCGCTAATGAAGGCTTCTCGTCGGACCAAGTTGGTGAAACATCTGTCGGAAAAAGAGCTTGATGACGCGATCAATGAAGCAC
>NZ_JAQFWV010000211.1:0-453 GCF_056175805.1 Halohasta sp. A2
TTTCGGTCTGTATAATCACGCCGACCGCTGAGTCCTAATCGAGCAAGGGCAGTCTGATAGCCGAAGCCATCGACGAGAAACACGGCCTCGGAGAGGTCGTGTTTCTCGGAGAGTCCATGGAGAAACGTAGCAGCTGGATCCGTGCCGTGGGATCTGAACAGATCGACACCCAAAACCAACTTAGTGTCGAGGTCTATTGCAGCATACAACCAAGACCACTCACCATTGATTTTGACAGCGGTCTCGTCTACCGCGATCCGCTTCGGCTGCGCCTCAGGCGGGTCGGGCACGCTGTCAGCTACTCGATGTACCCACTGAAAGATCGTCTGATGAGAGCGTTGAACGCCGAACAATCGAAGAATCTCTTGTGTCTCTCTAAGCGAACAGCCGGTCGCGTGGAGCCGGACGGCGAACGCCCTGACGGGCGTCGCCGTCCGCTCTCGCTCCCAACAT
>NZ_JAQFWV010000212.1:0-450 GCF_056175805.1 Halohasta sp. A2
CGTCAGCTCGAACAGTTCCGCCCACGACCAGCGCCGCACCGATGATAACGAGATTCTTGATGATGTACTGGCCTTCGACCGTGAGTTCGTGTGGGAACGTCACAAAGACGACCTCAGGCAGTAATACTACTGGGAGGAACGTTCCCGGCATCTGTAGGAACAATAACAATATTCCGAGGCGTATCAGTGGCCGGTACAACAGACAAAGCCCGATTAACACCTCCCAAACGCCAAGTATCGGGACGAATAACTCCGGCGAGACGACATAGACAGTGGCAGCAACGAGATCTGCCGCCGGGCTGCCACCGATCACCTTCAGCCCGCCGAACCAGATGAATACGATTCCGAGCGCGACACGTAGCGTTGGAAGCCCGAGACGATCCATCGTGTCGGCAATTTGGCGATCAACCTGATCGAATCGTGCTTTCGCGGATTCCAGACGGTCAGAAT
>NZ_JAQFWV010000213.1:0-441 GCF_056175805.1 Halohasta sp. A2
GAGTATCATCGTCGAGACCCACCTCGTCGACGAAGAACTCCTTGATTGTGAGATCGTGGTGCTCTCGAAGCGTGTAGGACAGTCCGGAGAAGCCGTTGGCTGCCAGCCACTCGTAGCTTGGTCGACCGTGTTTTGGGTTGTAATCGGCTTCTTGCATCCTCGGTCGGATCTCGGTGTAGTAAAAGTCGACCAACTCACTGAGTGACTTGCGTGTCCACTGATACTGAGATTCGGTCACGGGAAGGCCCTCGCTGCGTTACGGGGTGATTTGATATCGGCCATTTTCGTTGAGTAGCGTTTATCTTACTATTATCGGCTCTGTAGTTTCGGTACACGGCGGTCAAATTCATGGAAATCGGACGCTCCGTCGAAGGTTGTAGACGGCTGCTTTGAGAACCATTTCTCGGAACTCTAAATTCCAACTCCGCGCACGCACGGCGG
>NZ_JAQFWV010000214.1:0-439 GCF_056175805.1 Halohasta sp. A2
ATGCTCGGGTACAAGCATTCCTTGGACTGTGTCTCCGAGTAATAGTTGCAATCACGAACTACGAACAGGGTGAAAATCCAGGGCGGACGAAGCTTGTGGTATGAGATGAATTGTATGACACCCTCTCTACCTAGTAGATGGAGATCTTGGCAGATGTTAGCAGATACATACTGGTGGTAGCCGGTGTTTATACAGAATCGAGGAGAATACCTGACCCTTTAGGGCCAGGATGAATCCGACAATTCCTACACAATCCACCGGCAATGGCAGGGTCGGGTATTCCACCGTTCTTAAACCGAAGATTTACAAGAGAAGCGATTATAAGTGTTTATACAGGCGTTTAGAATGCTGAAAGTCCACCGCACCCACCGGGCAAAAATCCTCAACCACGGACAGGTAGAGAACTCGCTCGACCGGCACGGATGGTCGGCCAGCAAAC
>NZ_JAQFWV010000215.1:0-428 GCF_056175805.1 Halohasta sp. A2
TTGACTGTACGTGATCGAGCGATATTTCTGCGGAGCCTTCCACTTCAGTTCGCCGACGCGGTAGCCGTTCTCCTTCCGTCCCTTCAGTGTCGAGAGGTTGTCGTACAGTCGTTGGACGACTTTTTGACTTGACTTCGCACGTTAGACGAAGATGCCCTCGATTTGTTGCATTAGCTCGTCGGTACTTCGGTTCGGTCTGTTGAGTGCCCAGGAAAGGAGATTTTCGACGCCTTCACGGAAGGAACGTTTGATATCGGCACGAAGCGACGCTGCGTGACCGAGAATCGTTCCAAGAGCGCTGTGTGCAGCACCCAGCTTAAGGAGGCTGTAGGCCAGCATCAGCAGGTGCCAGTGCCGACTGGCACCTGCGGCATGCCGGAGCTCGCAGTCGCCAAAACCGAGGTCCTGCTTGGTGTCTCTGAAGAACG
>NZ_JAQFWV010000216.1:0-427 GCF_056175805.1 Halohasta sp. A2
GAATAGCTCCGAATGATATGGGCTGAAGGCGCGTCAATCTTGTTTGTTGCAAGGTACTTGACAGGGTTCTCCTCGTCCTCGTCAGTCACCTTCTCGGCGATCACTAGCCGAACCTCACCTAATTTCGACACTGGGAGCGTCTTTGTCCATATCTTGTAGATTTCGTCGTCAATTTCACGTGGTTCCTTGTCGATGCGCTCTTCCAGCGCATCGACGCGCATCTCTTTGTTCGCGTAGGTCACCTGCCGGTTGCTCCGGAGCGGACCGATCCAGTCCTTGCCGTATGATTCGACGTGTTTAATCAATCCAGAGTCGTGCGCGAACCACGAATCGAAGAGGTAGGTGTCCGCAGGCACACCTACCTCGTCTTCCAGTTCCGTGATCATCTCTCGAGAGAGATCGTACTTCGTCTCGTTCTCGTCTTCTT
>NZ_JAQFWV010000217.1:0-424 GCF_056175805.1 Halohasta sp. A2
CACGGGTTAGAAACGTGAAGCCGAGGAATTCGACTCTGCCCATGGAGATCGATCTCCTCGACTTCGTTGAGCAGTGTCGTCGGCTAGCTAAACAAGCGTTGGGAAAGTATGCGGGCGAGCCCGCCAGCGGCGGGTTCGCCCGCTGGGTTCACGTCGTTTTGCACTGTATTCGGCTCGAAGAAGGTCATAGCTACCGTGAAACGCCGAATCGGCTGAAGTATATGACCGAGATACGAGACGTGCTCGGCTTAGATCGAGACGATCTCCCGGACTATAGCACGATCTACAAATCGTTCGACCGGCTGAAAATGTGGGTGTGGCGGGCGTTGCTGCGCGTTTCAGCGCAGCAACACCCGCAGTCTGGGCACGCCGCACTCGACAGCACCTTCTTCGACCGCCGCCGTTCGTCGTCGTACTTCCGCCA
>NZ_JAQFWV010000218.1:0-421 GCF_056175805.1 Halohasta sp. A2
CTTTCGCGAGCGCTCGCTCAAAGCGCTCGCGAAAGATCTCCTCAGCATCTGGAGATTGTCGCGGATCCATCGGTCGTGGCTTTGCGTACTGCATGCCATCAGCACGCAGAATCCGCGCTAAATGAGCTCGATCATAGCTGATCTGATATCGTTCCCAGAGAAGCTCATCGATCTCTTGGGGCGTCCAAGGTTGACCGTCTTCAAGAAGCGCAAAGAACTCCTCGAACTGCTCTGAGGAGAGCTTCGCGGGTCGGCCGCCCGCGAAGCTCGGACGCAGTCCATCGACTCCGGCTTCGTTCCAAGCTTTGAGCCAGCGCCCACCAGTTGGTTGGGACACACCGACACGTCGTGCAGCTATTTCGTCGGTGTCACCAAAAGAGACGTTTTTGATGAAACAGAGTCGCCGGACGAGACGGGTCTC
>NZ_JAQFWV010000219.1:0-421 GCF_056175805.1 Halohasta sp. A2
CCGCTCTCAAAGGCGGCTTCCACCTCTCGGATAGTTGTATGGACGGTATCGTAAACGGCCTCGAAGAGTTGAGCAACTTGGTTGATGCTGAGTAGCGTATCTGCGTAGAGTACGAAGGCAATGATAACCTCTCCAGGTGTGAGTGTTCGTCCTTCAAACGGCGTGTTACGGGTGTATGTGAACGTATAGCGGCAGTTAGAACACCACAGCCGGGGACTGGTGTCCCCGGCGTTGACAGTGGTTTCACCGCAATCGGGGCAAGGAGCTTGTTCCCAAGCGTGCTTGCAGCGCCGCTCGATCTCGGCATCGAGCGGCTCTGGCCGCAACACTATTGATGTGAGCTCAACAAGATGCTGAAGCATCCCGCCGAATGCGGTTTGGTTGTTCACACACAGACGCATTCAGCGGGATGCCATGATAC
>NZ_JAQFWV010000220.1:0-420 GCF_056175805.1 Halohasta sp. A2
GTTGCTGATCTTGATCGTATCGGATAAAATTGAACGTCACGGGTGAATCCTTACGCTGTACAGGATTTTCTGCTAGATAAGGTCTACGTCATGTGAGTTCTCTGCCGATATTTCTTGGACAGGCTCTTCTACGAGCCTGAATACTAATTATACTCTCTGGAAGTGACAAAAACCTTCGGAGGAGTACATAGATTAATCGTATGTGTTTACCCCGAAGTCTCAACAGCCGGTACAGCGTGAGCTCGTGAGATCATCTTATTGCTGCTGACAACTCGACGAAGTTCCTCGTAGGAATTGCGTCCCTGCTGGCGCCACGTCGCCAGCAGGGACAAGATTGTCTCATGAACGAACATTCCTCGGTCATTACGGAGTGTTCCGATGATTTTCCGGAGAACGACTGGTTCACGAAGTGCGTTCTCA
>NZ_JAQFWV010000221.1:0-416 GCF_056175805.1 Halohasta sp. A2
AGAATCGAGAGCATTTCAAACAGTTTGTCACTGACACATTCTTAGATCTCTCTCAACGTCTTGGATTTGCGAATGGTTGGATCAAAAAGTTCCTCACCGATATTCAAAAGTTACGCTGACCACTCCGACGCGAACCTCTTCGACAATCTCGCCAGCCTCATCCATTACTGCCACCTGTGCGTACCGTTTGTGGACATCAATTCCGAGGTACATGGTTTGTTCACCCAGGACGCCAGTGCGTGAAGCAGAGATTCACCTATTCGGGCTTTCCCGGATGCCGCGCGGCGCAGCATCCGGGCTGTAATGCCCATGACTCGACTTCTTTCGCACACGGACCAGTCAACAGAACGTGCTCTACGGCACGTGAAATCCGTCGGTCTCTTGCGCCCCATATCTTGTTTCACGCTCTCTTAGGA
>NZ_JAQFWV010000222.1:0-413 GCF_056175805.1 Halohasta sp. A2
GGTAGCCGTTGTCTTTCCGCCCCTTCAGCGTCGAGAGATTGTCGTACAACCGCTGAACGACTTTCTGAAGCACCTTCGAGTGAACGTCCTTTAGATCGGACCACTCGCGTTTGAGGTCGGGAAGGAGGGACTGTTCGGAGTAGGCGGAGGTTCCGTCTACTCGGTTGAGTCGGTGAAGGAAGTGGTTGTAGACCTGTCGGCAGGTATCGACGGTCCACGCCAACCGCCCGTGGAGTTTGTCGGACGGTTTGAGCCGATACCTGTAGTTGTAGCGCATACCTACTCGTCGGATGGATCGGTGACGCGAACGACCTTGACGGTCGCACCGGCCCACGCTTTCGGGACGTAGACGTGCGCGCCGTTGCCGGATCGTTTGGCTTCTGTTTCGAGGACTTCGTGTCCTTCGACCTCGT
>NZ_JAQFWV010000223.1:0-413 GCF_056175805.1 Halohasta sp. A2
CGTTGGAGCAGCGTGTCTCCAACTTGCTCGACAGTATCGAGGTCGAACTGATCGGTAAGGTGTCCACGGACGGTATTGGCGTGTGGAGAGTCTTCGGTCGTCTCGCAGATGTGATTGACCGAGGTCCTCTGAAGAGACCTTTACACCGTCTGCGAGTTCTATCGGGAGTTCCTCGTCAAGAGTGTTGACGACAAAATTAAGCAGATGCTCTTCCTTGATCTGACTGTCCGCTTGGTTTCACACTACGTCCAAGCAGACACTTCCTCTAACCCGATGTGATCGACTGACCTTTGATCTTCCCGAGCAGTGTTGCCACTGATTTGGCGGTTACTGACCGCTCAACGAGCGATCTGAGCCCGTTCTGACATGCTCGATGCATCTGTGCTCGTTCACGTGGACTTGGGTCGGTCTCC
>NZ_JAQFWV010000224.1:0-411 GCF_056175805.1 Halohasta sp. A2
GGAACGCCGCCGCGTACGCTTTCGCTGTCGAAGCATCTACGTCCAAACTCGTCACGAACCAGACGTGCTCGTCTTCAGCGGTGCGGTGCGGAACCGCAAAGACTGTGACATCTACTGACGCCGTTGGTTTGCGGTTTCGCTGCATCGTGTACTCGTCAGCGACCGTCTCAGCGCTGGCGCTGAGGCGGTCTTTCATCCCACTACTCGGTCGTGCACGCACGATATAATCAACGCCCAGTTGTTCTAACTCCGCGACGACGTGGACTTGATAGAATCCACGATCCAGGTAGACGTGCCGAATTGAGACGTACTGTTGTGCGGTTTTGAGTAAGGAGCGAACGGCTTCGCGCTTGGCGCGAAAGCCGGTCGCGTCCATCGGCACCACCTCAAGGGTAAACCGCGTATGTGGTG
>NZ_JAQFWV010000225.1:0-399 GCF_056175805.1 Halohasta sp. A2
GGCGGCGGTCGAAGAAGGTGCTGTCGAGTGCGGCGTGCCCAGACTGCGGGTGTTGCTGCGCTGAAACGCGCAGCAACGCCCGCCACACCCACATTTTCAGCCGGTCGAACGATTTGTAGATCGTGCTGTAGTCCGGGAGTCGTCCTTATCTAAGCCAAGGATGTCTCGTATCTCAGTCATGTACTTCAGCCGGTTTGGCGTTTCACGGTAGCTATGGCCCTCTTCGAGCCGAATACAGTGCAGAACGACGTGAACCCAGCGGGCGAACCCGCCGCGAGTGGTCAGCGTAACTTTTGAATATCGGTGAGGAACTTTTTGATCCAACCATTCGCAAATCCAAGACGTTGAGAGAGATCTAAGAATGTGTCAGTGACAAACTGTTTGAAATGCTCTTGATTC
>NZ_JAQFWV010000226.1:0-397 GCF_056175805.1 Halohasta sp. A2
AGCACCACGATCTCACAATCAAGGAGTTCTTCGTCGACGAGGTGGGTCTCGACGATGATACTCCTCGAGGAGACAACGAGGAATCCGGCTACGAGTGGGAGGTTAGCAGTGACGAGACTATCGAAGCAATCCAGACGTATCTCTCGACACAGCGTAACCGTGGGGAGCTCGCGCCGTCAACGATAGTCAGTCGACGCTCTCGACTCGCAGAGTATGCTCGAATCTACGAGCAGTTGCATGGCCCACACAGTCTCATCCGAAACCTCGATAATATCGACGAGCGGCCAGCCGAAAACGACCGCTGTATGGAGGTCTTCGACGTCCTCAAAGACCGTCTGTCGACCGATCAATCTCGGCTCAAGTACCTCGGTGATATCCAGCAGTTCTACGACCACCA
>NZ_JAQFWV010000227.1:0-394 GCF_056175805.1 Halohasta sp. A2
ACGCGATGTCACGTTCGAGGAGACGGTCAAGCTTCCGGGAGCTGCGGATGCCGATACAGTAGCCGAAGACGAGGACTTTGAGCATCATCACGGGATGGAAGGACGGCCGCCCGCGGCCGTCCTCCCGTGGGTCAGGATAGAATGGATCAAGCCGACCCTCGTTGTCAAGATGATCAATAACATCCGAAACGTAGCGTTCGAGGCTATCTTCTTTGACCCACTCTGTGACGTTTTTCGGCAGGAGGTGTTGCTGATCTTGATTATATCCGATAAAATTAAACGTCACGAGTAAATCCTTACGCCGTATAGTATTTTCAGCTAGATAAATTTACCGTAATGAACGCTCAAGAGCTACAGAATCTGACGTTTCTGTCGGTGTTTCTTGGACAGGCTC
>NZ_JAQFWV010000228.1:0-390 GCF_056175805.1 Halohasta sp. A2
CGGATAGCCTGTGTCTGAGCGACCGTGGAACATGTACCAAATCGAGTTGGTGGTACCGTTCTTTGGCAGTAAAGGCCGTCACAAGTCTGTCTTCGCTATCACTGACGACCGCTGCGTCGTCAGTGATTGCGTTCTGCTCGTCAAGCTCACCCGCTATGTTGGTCCAGTCAGCATTAACCGAGACATCAAGCACGGATCGAGTTTCACCATCATCGTCTTCCGCGAGTGTGATCTGAACCTCGTGCTGACTACGGTCGTCATCCTGACTATGACACTTTGTCCCGTCCGGGATGACGGTGCCAGCTTCTGTACCTGGAATGTGGTCAGAAACAAACGATGAGAGTTTCTGACCGTAGTCTTTGACTCGCCGCTGGATGGTGTCGGGCGACG
>NZ_JAQFWV010000229.1:0-389 GCF_056175805.1 Halohasta sp. A2
CGTCGAGCGTCTGTCTCAGCTCGTCAGGTTTCGCACCACGTTCCGCACGTATCACGCGGAGCGTGTCTCGACACGCTCCAACAAGCGTCATTGTATCGCCTGGTGCGCCTTCCCACCGAGATCGACCAGGCTCACCATCGCCGCCACGGGAAAGACCGTCCCGCGGCGGCGTCTGTCCTTTGAAACCAGAACACTTCTGGCCGGTTTCGTCGATCTGGGTTGGACTGTCACCGTCTTCTTGCAGATGTGTCCAGACGAGGTTGAAGCCGCTCTCAAAGGCGGCTTCCACCTCTCGGATAGTTGTATGGACGGTATCGTAAACGGCCTCGAAGAGTTGAGCAACTTGGTTGATGCTGAGTAGCGTATCTGCGTAGAGTACGAAGGCGATG
>NZ_JAQFWV010000230.1:0-386 GCF_056175805.1 Halohasta sp. A2
AGTCTCGACAGACGGCATACGATGTCCGCAATGGTGTATACAGTAATGCTCGTATGCAGAAGGCAGTCCACTGACAAGCCAACTTCTGTCGTGGGTTATTGACACCGATTAGTCAAGCACTGGGTTCTTATTGCCGGGCCAGCCGGCTTTCCAAACGTTTGCTCGGCTACCAATGCGGTCAAGATTGAGCTGCACTAGCTTGCCTGGATCAAGCTTCGCTAGCTCTTCTCGGAGATCGTTGTCTTCGTATTCGACGACCACTCACAAAGATCACGCTCCTGTGCCTGTCGATGGGCCCGTTCCTTGGCTCCTCGGCTGTTTTTTAGTTCGGGAAGTACCGAATATCACACCGATGAGGTCTGTGATCACTGTCCGAGTTCGGTGTT
>NZ_JAQFWV010000231.1:0-385 GCF_056175805.1 Halohasta sp. A2
GGAGCGTCGAATCTCAGCTGAAGTTTCGTCAAACCTGAGCAGATCCCGACAAGTTGCACCGACCTCGTCGATGTTTCTCCCCAGATCTCCTTGGCTCCAGTCTAAACCCCAGAAGTAGTGCTAGAGTCTTTCGCCAGCGTCGCTTAGAGATGATCGCTTATCCGATTTGGAAGGTACCTTGGACCACTTTCAGGAGTATACAGGATTCGGTCAGACGTCCGAGACGCGAGCTAACCTACAAATGGATTTTGCAGCTGTCGTACTTCCAAGTGAAGTGTGATTCTGAGTCAGTCGTTCGTGAATGAAAGCTGAGAAGTTATGCTCAAACTGTCGCAGTGCTGGTCAGCAGCACTGCTATCTCTCAGTTTTTTGGGAGAAAGGTGCG
>NZ_JAQFWV010000232.1:0-374 GCF_056175805.1 Halohasta sp. A2
ATCTTGCTAAAGAGCATGTTGACGACCCAGATGAACCCGCTGCGCCAACTGGCGACAGCGGGTTCGCTGAGTGGGTGCAGATCACTCTCATCCTCTTGCATACGGAACTCAACAAGAGTTTCCGAGACACAGAAGCATGGTTCAATGACTCGAAACCACTTCACGAGGAACTCAACCTCCCAAAGACACCAGATCATACAACTCTCTGCCGGTGGGAACAAGATGTCGCAATGCGGGAGCTGCGCCACCTGCTCCGCGCTTCTGCGGAGCAGGCTGGCTGGTCAGGTTCTGCAACAATTGATGCGAGCGGCTTTCAGCGTGACCAAACAAGCTGCTACTATCGAAACCGTGCTGGATTTTCGTTCCACAAGATC
>NZ_JAQFWV010000233.1:0-374 GCF_056175805.1 Halohasta sp. A2
ATCTTGCTAAAGAGCATGTTGACGACCCAGATGAACCCGCTGCGCCAACTGGCGACAGCGGGTTCGCTGAGTGGGTGCAGATCACTCTCATCCTCTTGCATACGGAACTCAACAAGAGTTTCCGAGATACAGAAGCATGGTTCAATGACTCGAAACCACTTCACGAGGAACTCAACCTCCCAAAGACACCAGATCATACAACTCTCTGCCGGTGGGAACAAGATGTCGCAATGCGGGAGCTGCGCCGCCTGCTCCGCGCTTCTGCGGAGCAGGCTGGCTGGTCAGGTTCTGCAACAATTGATGCGAGCGGCTTTCAGCGTGACCAAACAAGCTGCTACTATCGAAACCGTGCTGGATTTTCGTTCCACAAGATC
>NZ_JAQFWV010000234.1:0-372 GCF_056175805.1 Halohasta sp. A2
GAGCCTGTCCAAGAAATATCGGCAGAGAACTCACATGACGTAGACCTTATCTAGCAGAAAATCCTGTACAGCGTAAGGATTCACCCGTGACGTTCAATTTTATCCGATACGATCAAGATCAGCAACACCTCCTGCCAAAGAACGTCGCGGAGTGGGTCGAAGAGGATAGTCTCGAACGCTACGTTTCCGACGTTATCGATCATCTCGACAACGAGGGCCGGCTTGACCCATTCTATCCGGACAATCGGGAGGACGGCCGCGGGCGGCCGTCCTTCCATCCCGTGATGATGCTCAAAGTCCTCGTCTTCGGCTACTGTATCGGCATCCGCAGCTCCCGGAAGCTTGACCGTCTCCTCGAACGTGACATCGCGT
>NZ_JAQFWV010000235.1:0-369 GCF_056175805.1 Halohasta sp. A2
AGCTGTGGGTTCGATCGACCGCCGTCCAGAGACGCGGTCGATCGGTTCCTCACTGATCTCAACCTCGTTGTTGAAGACGTGTTCAGTCGCCTCGTCGAGCAGGCCGCTACCCGCGGCCTGCTTGACTCAACCTTCCGAATCGACTCAACCGATCTTGAAGCCCTCGCGTGGAATGATGACGCTTCATGGAACTACGATCCAACAGCTGAAGAGTTCTACTTCGGCTTTGGTCTCAGCATCGTTTCGGCAGGGCCAAAGATACCAATCGCAGCGGAGTTCACGCAGGCGAAACAAGCCTCAAAAGAGACGGCAATGCGCGTCACACGTGACGCGCTTGCCGTCAAGCATCCAATCTGGTTGCTTGGAGAC
>NZ_JAQFWV010000236.1:0-366 GCF_056175805.1 Halohasta sp. A2
GAAGAACGGCAACTCCAGACGTGGGACCGCATGGATGTACTGTTAGGCGTGTACTCAGTAATTGCGTGGAAGGTACTGGAGTTGCGAGATCTAGCTCGTGAGGACTCAGCGGCTGATCCAGCAGTATTGTTGAGCGACGCTGAGCGCGCAGTTCTGGAAGCGAAATTTCCAGAACTGCGCGGGGAGAGTGCGAAAGGCTACGCGATATGTGTGGCAAAGTTAGGTGGATATCTTGACCGGAATGCAGATCCTCCGCCAGGCTGGCAAGCAATGTGGAAAGGACTGCAGAAGCTCCGTATGTGGGCGGAAGGCTACGAACTGGGTACTGAATAAGCGACAAGTCGCTCATTCAGCGGAATCAAGACA
>NZ_JAQFWV010000237.1:0-364 GCF_056175805.1 Halohasta sp. A2
GCAGATACCGAAACGGTGTCCGTAGGGAGTGTAGTCTCCACAGGCGTTGATTCGGAGCGTCCCGCTCCTAACCGCTTCTTGATACCGCGAGAAAGGATGTTCCACGCCGCGTTCGCGTCCCTGTCTGCCTCAAACCCACACGAGGGACACGAGTGTTCGCGCACCCATAACGGCTTGTCGCTCGAAACGCCGCAGGATGCGCACTCTTTGGTCGTCCCTCTCGGATTGACCGCGACGAAGTGCGTCCCTTCGCGGTCGCACTTGTATTCGAGCAGTCGTAGGAACATCCCCCACGCCGCTCCTGCGCGGTTCCGTGAGTTCCCCGGTAGCTCGACCAAGCCCTTCGCGTCGAGGTCTTCGACCG
>NZ_JAQFWV010000238.1:0-361 GCF_056175805.1 Halohasta sp. A2
CAATCGAGATTACACTCACCGTTCAATTGGTTCTGACGATTGATCCTACCAAGCAGTATCCACTTGCAGTGATAACTGAGGTACTCGCCAAGCAGAATATCACGTCTATTCTCGTTGAGGCACTTGTGAGTGGTCTGCACCACGTTTGAATGCTTGAGTTCTCGTCCATTGAGCGATCGGTATCCGCTGGCCTGTTGCTGACATCAGTCCGTTCAAAGGTTACGCCAACCACTCTCGAGTGCCTCAACGAGCGTCTCGTCGAGAGCTTCTGCGGTATAAAACACGCTCACGGCAACGGAACCGAGAGATTCCAACGCTCTGCGACGTGTACTCGCTCGGCGGTGACCACCGCCGGCGAGCA
>NZ_JAQFWV010000239.1:0-360 GCF_056175805.1 Halohasta sp. A2
TTTGTCTACTACATGGAAGATGTCCTCGCTCTGTACCACGAACCATACGACGAAACACGTCCAGTCATCTGTTTTGACGAATCCAGTAAGGCACTTCGTGGGCATGAGCGCGATCCGCTCCCGGCCGGAGTGGTCTGTACCACTTTTGAATGCTTGAGTACTCGTCCATTGAGCGATTAGTCTCCGCTGGCCTGTTGCTGACACCAGACTGTTCAAGGGTTATGCCAACCACTCGAACCGGGAGCGGTCGCTCGTGTCGATCACCGTTACGAACGCAACGGGAAACAGCGGCTCCACATCACTACCGAACCGTTGAGTGGCTGGGTAGCCGTCGAAGTTACGGAGCGACGGCGGACGACC
>NZ_JAQFWV010000240.1:0-357 GCF_056175805.1 Halohasta sp. A2
GTCGGTCCTCTCGCTCCCGGAGTTCCTCCGGGAGCTCGTCTCCGCGTTGTTCTGGTCCGTATTCGTCGTCTTCGGCTTCGTCGACCTCGGCAGCTTCCTCAAGGATGTCGTGTATTTCGTCGGTAATCTGCTCACGAGTCCGGTTTTGGTCGAGGGCCGCGTCGCCCTGGACGCGACGGCCGTCCAGGGCGACCTCGCCCATCTCTGCCATCCCAGCTTCCCGACAGAGGCGAAGAATCTCAACGAAGAGGTGTTCGAACTCCTTGCGGTGGTTCTTGCGGAAGAGACTGATCGTGCGGAAGTCGGGCTGTTGATTCGCAGCAAGGTAGCGAAACGCGATGTCACGTTCGAGGAGAC
>NZ_JAQFWV010000241.1:0-356 GCF_056175805.1 Halohasta sp. A2
TTGGCTAGGAAAAGCCTCGCTCTCACGAGCTCTCGTGATGCCGGATTACGGCTGTTGCTGTTTGTCGTGAGCCTGCTGTTACAGAACGTCTGGCGCTATCTCCACTGGATGTACGTGGCGGCGCCCCGCCGCGGGGGGCGCCGCCTCTTGGAGTGGTCGTTCGTAGAGTTCTGTGAGATGGTGCTCCGTGCTGCCTGGACAGCACTCGGTGTTCGTCGATCTGTTCCAGCGAACCAACCGCTTGACAGCCGGTTCTTCCGGTAGTTGTCCTTGGATTAGGGCAGCGTTGGTGAGTGGCAACGCCGTCGCGGCGGCGGCTGATCGCCGCCGACAGCGACTGGATGCCGGTAGAACTC
>NZ_JAQFWV010000242.1:0-353 GCF_056175805.1 Halohasta sp. A2
CAGCACTCAAACCCTGCAAGATGAGCCTTGGATAGACGAGTTCTTTAATCTCGTGGCGGTTGAGACGCTTCCGCTCTTCGAGTACCTCGACTTTGATTTTCTCAGCGAGTATGACGTGTTCGCCCCCGCCCGTCGGGGGCGAACACGTGACCATCATCCGCCAGAGTTGTTCAAAGGCTTCCTTCACTGCTACTACAAGGGTATCTACGGGACACGTCCTGTCACAAGAGAACTACAGAACACGGCTGTCTGGCTTAGCTGTGGGTTCGATCGACCGCCGTCCAGAGACGCGGTCGATCGGTTCCTCACTGATCTCAACCTCGTTGTTGAAGACGTGTTCAGTCGCCTCGTCG
>NZ_JAQFWV010000243.1:0-350 GCF_056175805.1 Halohasta sp. A2
AACGTGAAGCCGAGGAATTCGACTCTGCCCATGGAGATCGATCTCCTCGACTTCGTTGAGCAGTGTCGTCGGCTAGCTAAACAAGCGTTGGGAAAGTATGCGGGCGAGCCCGCCAGGAGTGGTCTGCACCACGTTTGAATGCTTGAGTTCTCGTCCATTGAGCGATCAGTATCCGCTGGCCTGTTGCAGACATCAGTCCGTTCAAAGGTTACGCCAACCACTCGCGGCGGGTTCGCCCGCTGGGTTCACGTCGTTTTGCACTGTATTCGGCTCGAAGAAGGTCATAGCTACCGTGAAACGCCGAATCGGCTGAAGTATATGACCGAGATACGAGACGTGCTCGGCTTAGA
>NZ_JAQFWV010000244.1:0-347 GCF_056175805.1 Halohasta sp. A2
GATCGAATCCGCGTGAGAGGATGTTGTACGCCGCGTTGAGGTCGCGGTCCGCCTCGAATCCGCATGAGGGACACGAGTGTTCGCGGACCCACAGCGGTTTTTCGGTCGAAACGCCGCACTGCGAACATTCCTTTGTTGTCACTCGCGGATCGACGGCGACAAAGTGGGTTCCTTCGCGTTCGCACTTGTACTCCACCATCTGCAGGAACGTCCCCCACGCCGCTCCGGCGCGGTTGCGACTGTTCGACGGAAGTTCCATCAGTCCCTTCGCGTCGAGGTCTTCGACCGCTACGAGGCCGTATTCCCGAGCGTAGTAGTTTGAAAGCTTGTGAAGGAAGTCCCGACGC
>NZ_JAQFWV010000245.1:0-347 GCF_056175805.1 Halohasta sp. A2
GCCGCGTTGGTCAAAAAATGGTCGAGACAACTGAGGCAAAACAGGTCTGTCGCGCTGCTTCGACGTTGCTGTTCCCGGAGTTGGATTTCGATGTGAAACAGTGCGGTGAATACACGAGAGAGGATTTTGGCGAAATCCTCTCTCGTATCGCCTTCGATCACGAGTTCGCAAACACGGGTGGCAAAACACTCCAACTTGACCGTGACGAGCAAGTGGACGTCGAGTGGTCTGCGCTATGTTTGAATCTACGGAGCGCGTATAGGCGCTAATGAAGGCTTCTCGTCGGACCAAGTTGGTGAAACATCTGTCGGAAAAAGAGCTTGATGACGCGATCAATGAAGCACAAA
>NZ_JAQFWV010000246.1:0-346 GCF_056175805.1 Halohasta sp. A2
GGTGACTTGGTGAGAACGAGCCACAGAGACCACAGCAGTACCGCTGCACCCGCACGGACTGACAGCCGTGCGGGTGCCGCTCGTAGGTGCCGTTTTTCCCAACGGCGGCTGTGCCACACTCAGGACACTGCGGTTCACGAAGGAATAGAACCGAAAGACCGTGGTTGCTTGGCGCGATACATCCAGTTGGTGCGGGGTTTGTGGGCACAGCAAACTATCCGCACCTTTCTCCCAAAAAACTGAGAGATAGCAGTGCTGCTGACCAGCACTGCGACAGTTTGAGCATAACTTCTCAGCTTTCATTCACGAACGACTGACTCAGAATCACACTTCACTTGGAAGTACG
>NZ_JAQFWV010000247.1:0-343 GCF_056175805.1 Halohasta sp. A2
CCGTGCAGTTGCTCGAAGCGATCAGCGATTTTCCGGTAGGGGAAGCGGTGCTCGTACCGAGACAGTGCTGCTTGGGAGATGACGTTCACCCCGAACTGCCCCTCATCGGGGCAGTCGGGGTGTGTAGCAACTGTGTCTGTTCCGCAAGAGCCACACAGATAGTAGTGCCGGTTGTACCGGGTGACTTCTGGGGGTTGCGGATCAGGAATCTCCTCGACGAGTCGGGGGCTGATGCCCACCGACTCGTCGAAGTGTTCGCCACAGTCAGGACAGCACTCACAGGTGACCTCGACCTCGTGGTCAGGCACAGGCGTTGAACGCCACTCCGGGTCGTGACCGTCCT
>NZ_JAQFWV010000248.1:0-340 GCF_056175805.1 Halohasta sp. A2
TTGCTGTTCCCGGAACTGGATTTCGATGTGAAACCGTGCGGTGAATACACGAGAGAGGATTTTGGCGAAATCCTCTCTCGTATCGCCTTCGATCACGAGTTCGCAAACACGGGTGGCAAAACGCTCCAACTTGACCGTGACGAGCAAGTCGACGTCACGTCCACTGCTCGAAACCCACTCGCTAAATCACTCTTGTATCACTTACGAAACCTCTCAACGGACGCCATCGACGACCAGTTCGATGGCGTCCGTGACCGGTTGTTCGAAGTCCTTCGATCGCAGCGTCGACTTCCTGCGTTCGTCGATGTTGCCATCGATCTTCACGAGTGGCGGTTCTACG
>NZ_JAQFWV010000249.1:0-340 GCF_056175805.1 Halohasta sp. A2
CGTAGAACCGCCACTCGTGAAGATCGATGGCAACATCGACGAACGCAGGAAGTCGACGCTGCGATCGAAGGACTTCGAACAACCGGTCACGGACGCCATCGAACTGGTCGTCGATGGCGTCCGTTGAAAGGTTTCGTAAGTGATACAAGAGTGATTTAGCGAGTGGGTTCCGAGCAGTGGACCTGACGTCCACTTGCTCGTCACGGTCAAGTAGGAGCGTTTTGCCACCCGTGTTTGCGAACTCGTGATCGAAGGCGATACGAGAGAGGATTTCGCCAAAATCCTCTCTCGTGTATTCACCGCACGGTTTCACATCGAAATCCAGTTCCGGGAACAGCAA
>NZ_JAQFWV010000250.1:0-332 GCF_056175805.1 Halohasta sp. A2
TCCCGCTGGCGCTGGCGCCAGCGAGGACCTCATAGAGCTTCTCTGATGAGACCTTTACACCGTCTGCGAGTTCTATCGGAAGTTCCTCGTCGAGAGTGTTGACGACAAAATTAAGCAGATGCTCTTCCTCGATTTTGTTGTTTGTTTGGGTTTCTTTCACACCAGGTCCAAACAGACACTTCCTCTAACCCGATGTGATCGACTGTGTCTTGATTCCGCTGAATGAGCGACTTGTCGCTTATTCAGTACCCAGTTCGTAGCCTTCCGCCCACATACGGAGCTTCTGCAGTCCTTTCCACATTGCTTGCCAGCCTGGCGGAGGATCTGCATTC
>NZ_JAQFWV010000251.1:0-329 GCF_056175805.1 Halohasta sp. A2
GGAACGCCGCCGCGTACGCTTTCGCTGTCGAAGCATCTACGTCCAAACTCGTCACGAACCAGACGTGCTCGTCTTCAGCGGTGCGGTGCGGAACCGCAAAGACTGTGACATCTACTGACGCCGTTGGCTTGCGGTTTCGCTGCATCGTATACTCACCAGCGACCGTCTCAGCACCAGCGCTGAGGCGGTCTTTCATCCCACTACTCGGTCGTGCACGTACAATATAATCAACGCCCAGTTGTTCTAACTCAGCAACGACATGGACTTGATAGAATCCACGATCTAGGTAGACGTGCCGAATTGAGACGTACTGTTGTGCGGTTTTGAGT
>NZ_JAQFWV010000252.1:0-328 GCF_056175805.1 Halohasta sp. A2
ACGTCAGCGTTGAACGCCGCGTCACACTCCTCACAGACGTAGAGGCCACGCTTGACACGCTGACTATCGTCTTTTCTACCGCAAACGCAACACGTCTTGCTCGTGTTACGCTCTGAAACTTCCACCACCTCGATTCCCTTGACTTTCGCTTTGTATGTGAGAATCTTTGTAAAGCGGTCGAACGCCCACCCGTGCAGGTCGAGGTTGCCGTGTCGACCCCAGTTTTTCGAGTCACCATTTTCATCTTCTCTAACACCTTCGAGGTCACCGATGTTAATTCGGCCAACTTCGTTTTTGACACACCGTTCTACGATGTGTTTCGCTAAGG
>NZ_JAQFWV010000253.1:0-328 GCF_056175805.1 Halohasta sp. A2
AAAACCAGGACCCGACCCAGTGTGGCGGTCGGCACCTGATCCTGACGAAGAAGTAGAGGTCACCTGTAACTGCTGCCCAGAGTGTGGCGAACACTTCGACGAGTCGGTGGGCGTCAGCCCCCGACTCATCGAGGAGATTCCGGATCCACAGCCACCAGAAATCACCCAGTACAACCGTCACTGCTACCACTGTGACTCCTATGGTACGGAGACGGTTGCGACTCACCCCGACTGCCCCGATGAGGGGCAGTTCGGGGTGAACGTCATCGCCCAAGCAGCACTGTCTCGGTACGATCATCGCCTTCCCTACCGGAAGTTCGCTGACCGC
>NZ_JAQFWV010000254.1:0-326 GCF_056175805.1 Halohasta sp. A2
ACTCACCGCAACGAAGTAGCAGTTGATACGTTAGAGGAAGGGGACTGTTTCGGTGCTAGAATGAAAGAGTCCCCAATCGAGATTACACTCACCGTTCAATTGGTTCTGACGATTGATCCTACCAAGCAGTATCCACTTGCAGTGATAACTGAGGTACTCGCCAAGCAGAATATCACGTCTATTCTCGTTGAGGCACTTGTCGAGTGCCTCAACGAGCGTCTCGTCGAGAGCTTCTGCGGTATAAAACACGCTCACGGCAACGGAACCGAGAGATTCCAACGCTCTGCGACGTGTACTCGCTCGGCGGTGACCACCGCCGGCGAGCA
>NZ_JAQFWV010000255.1:0-323 GCF_056175805.1 Halohasta sp. A2
ACTTCTGAGTATAATCCAGTCCTATCGGAGGCCGTCGGAATAATATACTAATTTTGACCAATTATTTATTTTCAGACCTTATTTAGTTAGTTTTAGATTCTGTCACTGAATTATGGGTAAGAGACAGCGCTGAAGCGCGAGGCTTTCTCCTTGATTCTCCGTAATATCCCAACGCTGTCGGGAATCCTCGCCCTTCACAGTAGTTGCCGAACCTAGGTGAGACTCTTGACGCTGGGCTGCGTTGTTCGAAAGATGGTTGAGACGGCTGAGGCAAGACAGGTCTGTCGTGCGGCTTCGACGTTGCTGTTCCCGGAACTGGATTT
>NZ_JAQFWV010000256.1:0-317 GCF_056175805.1 Halohasta sp. A2
TTAGGGCCGTCTACGACAAGGAAAAAGCACGCTGGGAACTGCACCTCGTCTGTAAAGACGAGATCGAGACGCCCAACGCACCCGGAACCGAGACGGCTGGTATCGACCTCGGTATTAGTAACTTTGCGGCGGTCGCCTACAGCACCGAAGAATCCAGCCTGTACCCCGGCAACCGCTTGAAGCAAGATGGGTTGCCTCGTTGCGCCGCTAATTAATCGCACTCTCGGTGCTTTCTCCGTCCAGTTTCCGTGAAAGTTGTATGCAATTGGACGCCTTCTGTCGATATGAAGTCGAAGCGGTCAACAATACGACAGTGT
>NZ_JAQFWV010000257.1:0-315 GCF_056175805.1 Halohasta sp. A2
ATTTACGATTGGTCAATAGAAACTCGCCTTAGAAAATATTAGTCGACGTACGTCCATCATTCCAAAATGACAATTTTGAGCTACCCCTACGCTGTCTTGCGATTAGAAACCTGCTATCCAACTACAAAAGTAGCCTTCATTAACTGAATTTGGGAGTTGGAATTGAGTATTCGATGGATAGCGTTTGATTTGCCTCGTTGCGCCGCTAATTAATCGCACTCTCGGTGCTTTCTCCGTCCAGTTTCCGTGAAAGTTGTATGCAATTGGACGCCTTCTGTCGATATGAAGTCGAAGCGGTCAACAATACGACAGTGT
>NZ_JAQFWV010000258.1:0-306 GCF_056175805.1 Halohasta sp. A2
TACTCGGCCGCGCCCTCCACGATTAGGGGAGATGATTCCCATTTGAGACTCTTCCAGACTGGTTCAATTGGGTTGAGATGCGGCGAACCAACTGGAAGAAAGACGAGATCGATCCCGAGTTCATGGGCACGTTTTCGCGTGTACGCACAGATGTGTGAAGAGAAGTTGTCCAAGACGAGCAGAATCCGCTCGCCCGGATTCTGCTCGCGTATCTCCTCGAAACACGCGCAAATCCGTTCTTTCTCTTGATTTAGTGGAAACTGGAGGACACTCTCACCGTTGAGAGCATAGAACCCGGCCGCTGGT
>NZ_JAQFWV010000259.1:0-299 GCF_056175805.1 Halohasta sp. A2
TCGAGTGCCTCAACGAGCGTCTCGTCGAGAGCTTCTGCGGTATAAAACACGCTCACGGCAACGGAACCGAGAGATTCCAACGCTCTGCGACGTGTACTCGCTCGGCGGTGACCACCGCCGGCGAGCACACGTTCTCCCTGGACTACGTTGAGGATACCACCGCCGGAGAAGATGAACAGTCACACTTCCGCCCTGTTGAGAACCTCATTCAGTTCGATGGCAAGAAGCGGTATCAAGAGGATATCTCTGTTAAGACAGCCGATCTCGCCACGACGCTGTCGTATCGGGATGCTGCGTCG
>NZ_JAQFWV010000260.1:0-299 GCF_056175805.1 Halohasta sp. A2
CGCGAACAGCGTCCCATTTACTGGAGTTGATTGGTCAGCTACGGCGTTAGAACTTGTGGGTAAGAGACAGTCGTAAACGACGGGGCTTCCCGTACCGCACGTTGGGATATTTGCTGGTTTACGATACGGCCTGTTCTCTCGTCTGAAACGTCCCGCTTTCGCGGTCGAACAGGTGTACCGATGGCTGTGCCACACAGCCGTTACTCCTATCCTCGCCGTGAGGACTCGGAGTTATCTTCTGTCTCATGTTTTCGGCTCCGTTACAATCGGCGTTGCCGACCAATCCACAGGATGAACAG
>NZ_JAQFWV010000261.1:0-296 GCF_056175805.1 Halohasta sp. A2
TGTCTGGGTCGGGGCGCTCTGTAAACCGCCCATCCTCATCCCGTGAACTCGCTTCGCGTGGAGTGCTTACGACGTAGGCTGAGGGAACAAGAAAAGCCACGGGCCACCGTGCCCGTGGTGGTTTACCTGCGTAGCTATCTTTCTTCAAGGCGAGAATCCCGGCGTTTACGCCTGTCTCTTACCCACAAGTTCTAACGCCGTAGCTGACCAATCAACTCCAGTAAATGGGACGCTGTTCGCGGAGCTGGCGATCAAAAGCTGATGAAGATGGACAGCTGTGTGACATGAATGTCTCT
>NZ_JAQFWV010000262.1:0-291 GCF_056175805.1 Halohasta sp. A2
GGGAGTTGGCCGAATCAACGTCGGAGACTTAGAGGGCGTGCGTGAAGACGAAGCTGGTAAGTCGAAAAACTGGGGTCGACACGGCAACCTTGACCTGCACGGGTGGGCGTTCGACCGCTTTACAAAGGTTCTCACATACAAAGCGAAAGTCAAGGGAATCGAGGTGGTAGAAGTTTCAGAGCGTAACACGAGCAAGACGTGTTGCGTCTGCGGTAGTGAAGACGATAGTCAGCGTGTCAAGCGTGGCCTCTACGTCTGTGAGGAGTGTGACGCGGCGTTCAACGCTGACGT
>NZ_JAQFWV010000263.1:0-291 GCF_056175805.1 Halohasta sp. A2
GGGAGTTGGCCGAATCAACGTCGGAGACTTAGAGGGCGTGCGTGAAGACGAAGCTGGTAAGTCGAAAAACTGGGGTCGACACGGCAACCTTGACCTGCACGGGTGGGCGTTCGACCGCTTTACAAAGATTCTCACATACAAAGCGAAAGTCAAGGGAATCGAGATGGTAGAAGTTTCAGAGCGTAACACGAGCAAGACGTGTTGCGTCTGCGGTAGTGAAGACGATAGTCAGCGTGTCAAGCGTGGCCTCTACGTCTGTGAGGAGTGTGACGCGGCGTTCAACGCTGACGT
>NZ_JAQFWV010000264.1:0-285 GCF_056175805.1 Halohasta sp. A2
GCGCGGCATCCGGGAAAGCCCGAATAGGTGAATCTCTGCTTCACGCACTGGCGTCCTGGGTGAACAAACCATGTACCTCGGAATTGATGTCCACAAACAGTACGCACAGGTGGCAGTAATGGATGAGGCTGGCGAGATTGCCGAAGAGGTTCGCGTCGAGAACGCGAACCTCGACGAACTCGCTCAGCAATACGCTGGCTCGCAAGCCGCGATTGAAGCGACCAGCAATTACTACCACATCCACGATACGCTGTCCGAACACTTGGATGTGGCTGTCGCTCATCC
>NZ_JAQFWV010000265.1:0-284 GCF_056175805.1 Halohasta sp. A2
GATAAAATTAAACGTCACGAGTAAATCCTTACGCCGTATAGTATTTTCAGCTAGATAAATTTACCGTAATGAACGCTCAAGAGCTACAGAATCTGACGTTTCTGTCGGTGTTTCTTGGACAGGCTCTTAGAGGAACTGCAAAATCACGGGCAAACATGGTGGTCAAAGAAAGGCTACATCGTCATCGACGACTCGGTGTTCCAGCGAACCGGGAAGGAACTTCCCGGTGCTGGCAAGTTCTACGATCACAGCGAAGGCAAACCCGTCTGGGGCCAAGATCTTGT
>NZ_JAQFWV010000266.1:0-284 GCF_056175805.1 Halohasta sp. A2
TGACGAGTTTGGACGTAGATGCTTCGACAGCGAAAGCGTACGCGGCGGCGTTCCGCCGCCGCTGGGGAATCGAAACCTCGTATCGACAGATCGGTGATTTCCTCCCGAGAACGTCGTCGCCGACGTTTTCAGTGCGGTTGTTCTATTTTCTGTTCGTGGTTTCGCTGTACAATCTCTGGGTGCTAGCTAACCTCTTACTCTCGGCTGGAAGAATTCCAAAGACACCTCAGATCTCGACACGGATCTTCCGCAGATTCGTTCTCTTGACAGACTACGGTTGAGGA
>NZ_JAQFWV010000267.1:0-282 GCF_056175805.1 Halohasta sp. A2
GCAGTGTTCGGTCAGCACGTCACCCGCGGCTGTGACCGATTTCTGTTACGTGGGGAGGCGGGAGCGCAAGCGGAGTGGTCGTTGTTTTCGGCGACGCACAACCTGTTGAAGCTGTGGCGGTCCGGCCAAGGGCCGGACGGCCACGAAGTAGCAGACACGATCGCCAGATAGCTGAGTTTGGCTCTCTTTTTGTCAACGCTACTGGATCGGTTGAGCAAATTATACTGCGGTGTCTTCGACCGATATCGATGACTGAGAGTGTGAGAATTCTTAGACAGGCTC
>NZ_JAQFWV010000268.1:0-276 GCF_056175805.1 Halohasta sp. A2
AGTCTGATGATCGTGCGAACCCGCCCGGCTACCGCAAGAAAAACTACTACGACCAACAGGGCCGTCTTGTCCACGAAGAACACCCGCGTTCAACGGTGACGTGGAAGCAAAACGGCATCAAACACGATACTAAGAATAACCGCGTTCGCCTCTCAAAGGGCGCGAATCACAAACAACACCCGAAAGCATGGGAGTACATTCTTGTCGAATACGAAACCCGTCCCGGCGTTACCGTTGAGAACCTGCAACAAGTTAGGGCCGTCTACGACAAGGAAA
>NZ_JAQFWV010000269.1:0-273 GCF_056175805.1 Halohasta sp. A2
AGGTGCTGTTGTAGAAGCCCCGATCAAGATAGACGGCCTTGACGCTCAGGTCAAGGCCGTCAAGCAGTTCGAGGAACTCACCGAGTACGTCACCTGAGGTTTCGCCAGCGACCAGCTGGCGAACCGCTAGTGTGTAGCGTTTGTTGCGCACCCGTGCGTAGAGTGTCGCATAAGCGTGAAACGTCGTTGTTCCACGCTTGGCCAGTGAGGAGTAGAGAGCTTCTGTCTCGTCTTCATCGCCGTAGTAGGGATCGAGGTGGAGGTCGGCGACGA
>NZ_JAQFWV010000270.1:0-269 GCF_056175805.1 Halohasta sp. A2
CGTTCGTGACTGAGCCAGACGTTGACTCGACGAATAATCGCGCAGAGCGGGCTCTGCGCGAGCAAGTGGTCCTTCGGAAGATGTTTCGGACCCTCCGTTCGGCAGAAGGGGTCCAGATCCACGAGACAATAACAACGATGTTGGCGACGTGGAAACGACGAGGCCTCGATCCACCAGAACAGCTTCAGTCGATCCTCGGTGGGAGAGAACTTCGATAAGAACGAGAGGCATCACTGAGCGGTGTATCTTGGTCTTGCTATCCAACTACT
>NZ_JAQFWV010000271.1:0-265 GCF_056175805.1 Halohasta sp. A2
CGTTCCAAGCTTTGAGCCAGCGCCCACCAGTTGGTTGGGACACACCGACACGTCGTGCAGCTATTTCGTCGGTGTCACCAAAAGAGACGTTTTTGATGAAACAGAGTCGCCGGACGAGACGGGTCTCTTCCGCCTTTTGTTGCTCCGTTTATCGCAAGACAGCTCCCGTATTGAATCACTTACATAACAAATTCTCCTGTCTGAGTCGCTGAACTGCCGAATTTCTAGATACAGACATTGCAGAAGCACCCAAACCAGACTATCC
>NZ_JAQFWV010000272.1:0-263 GCF_056175805.1 Halohasta sp. A2
TGTCTGATGAGCGCGAGCGGTTAGAACACGCACAACGCGACCTCTCGCGGAAGGAACACGGGTCTGCGAATTGGGAGAAACAGCGTCGAATCGTGGCCGAACGTCACGCCGATTTGAAACGGAAGCGCCGCGATTTTCTCCACAAGCTCTCGAACTACTACGCTCGGGAGTACGACTTCGTAGCGGTCGAAGACCTCGACGCGAAGGGCTTGGTCGAGCTACCGGGGAACTCACGGAACCGCGCAGGAGCGGCGTGGGGGATG
>NZ_JAQFWV010000273.1:0-262 GCF_056175805.1 Halohasta sp. A2
CGGTTCGCCAGCTGGTCGCTGGCGAAACCTCAGGTGACGTACTCGGTGAGTTCCTCGAACTGCTTGACGGCCTTGACCTGAGCGTCAAGGCCGTCTATCTTGATCGGGGCTTCTACAACAGCACCTGTCTCGGGCTGCTGTACGCCTACAATTACGCTTACGTCATCCCGGTTGTCAGGTGGGGTGATACCATCAAAGATGAACTCAGCAGTGGTTGGAGCCGTGTGATCGAACACGAACTAGCTGGGAAGGTGACGTTCCC
>NZ_JAQFWV010000274.1:0-258 GCF_056175805.1 Halohasta sp. A2
TAGCGTTGGCGTTCGGCTTTCACCGAGCCGTAGTCAAGCACGAGTGTTCCGAGCGTGTCCATCGTCTCACGATTAAGAGCGGTGAGAGAGATGTTGCGCTCGTTAATATCGACGCCAACGAGTGTGGTGGCGTCTTCCGGTTCAGGCACTTCAACTTCTGTTTTGACCGTGACGTGTAGGTAGTACACGCCATCTCGGTACAGAAGTTCGGCCTGTCCCAACGACCACTCATCTTCAGTCAAGGCTGACTCGATGAGG
>NZ_JAQFWV010000275.1:0-257 GCF_056175805.1 Halohasta sp. A2
GCCGTCCGCTCTCGCTCCCAACATTCAAGATTTGCCGTGTCTAACGACTCTCTGAGCAGTTCTGGGGATAGCATCAACAACTCAAACCACGAACTGCTCGCTTCTCAAATTGGCTTAACTAGACAGTACCAGTAACTGTTAAGTTTCATCTCACCGTACAGATTACTAGTGCTGTGCTGGCACAAGTCCCGCACAGTACGGGCCGCAGTAGCCCGGCCATAATGGTGGGTTCGCCGACCCCGAAGGGCGTTCGGTAG
>NZ_JAQFWV010000276.1:0-255 GCF_056175805.1 Halohasta sp. A2
GGCTGCTGTCGTAGACAGATGAATCGTCTCCAATCCACTTTTTCGGCGTGAATAGTCGCATTCCAAGTGGCCAACTGACTTGGTCTGCGTTGCGGTGCTGTCCCGGTGAGGCGAGAGTGAGGTTAACGGTCACTTGGCAGTTATCCATTTTCCCGGTTGCGCCGCACCATTGATGGCCAACACCGACACTGTCGTGTCCTTGTTTGGGAATTCCCATCCCGTCAAGAATAAGCGCAGAGGCGGCTCCCTGAGCCG
>NZ_JAQFWV010000277.1:0-255 GCF_056175805.1 Halohasta sp. A2
GCACTGCATTCAATCCATCTCGACTCCACTGCATCCAGTCTCGCTTGCACCGTTTAGCGACTTCTCCCATTGCCCGTTCGACGGGATTCGAGGTCCACCGCACCTCGATCCCGTCGAGTGCTTTCTCAGCAAACGTCTGCATCGATGGTAATCCCCGTCGCAAGTACGCTGCTGCTTTCTCTGAACCGAACTGACTCAATTGCCAAGTCGTCTTCTCAATCCGTTCGCGTGTTCGGGCGATCCGCTTGCGGATCG
>NZ_JAQFWV010000278.1:0-255 GCF_056175805.1 Halohasta sp. A2
ATGAGCCACTCGTTCTCGGATTCTTTGATGTTTCTTGGCCACAGCCCTTTGAGAACTCTCAACGGATGTGGTCGTACGATCGAACCGTAGAAATCGATAAACCGATGGTTGCGGTTCCCTGGAAAACACTTGGCTTCTACGCGCTGATCGGGAAAAGTGCGCTCATTTTCCGAGAATCGAAGACAAAAGAAAGTATCTGTGACGCACTGGGGGCGATCCGTGAGCAGAATCCGGTTGGGCGGATTCTGCTTATCG
>NZ_JAQFWV010000279.1:0-255 GCF_056175805.1 Halohasta sp. A2
CTTTCTCTGAACCGAACTGACTCAATTGCCAAGTCGTCTTCTCAATCCGTTCGCGTGTTCGGGCGATCCGCTTGCGGATCGCCGAATACTCCTCTTCTGGACGGTGTTTCTTCACTGAATTCTTCAGATGGAACAACTCACCGCTCACGTCTGAGATTATCTCTTTCCGTGTCTCCAGATCCAGTGTACCATCAACGGATAGCCTGTGTCTGAGCGACCGTGGAACATGTACCAAATCGAGTTGGTGGTACCGTT
>NZ_JAQFWV010000280.1:0-255 GCF_056175805.1 Halohasta sp. A2
CGAAATTAGGTGAGGTTCGGCTAGTGATCGCCGAGAAGGTGACTGACGAGGACGAGGAGAACCCTGTCAAGTACCTTGCAACAAACAAGATTGACGCGCCTTCAGCCCATATCATTCGGAGCTATTCGTACAGATGGCGAATAGAGACGTTTTTCGAGGACTCGAAGCAGGATTTAGGCCTAGGAGACTGCGAGGTACGTGATTCTGAGGGTGCCAGTCGTCACTGGCACCTTCAGATGCTCACCTACAGCCTCC
>NZ_JAQFWV010000281.1:0-255 GCF_056175805.1 Halohasta sp. A2
GAGTAGAGAGCTTCTGTCTCGTCTTCATCGCCGTAGTAGGGATCGAGGTGGAGGTCGGCGACGACCTCCACCGGTCGATCAGGAAGCGTATCGACAGTATCCCGTTGGAGCAGCGTGTCTCCAACTTCCTCGACAGTATCGAGGTCGAACTGATCGGTAAGGTGTCCACGGACGGTATTGGCGTGTGGAGAGTCTTCGGTCGTCTCGCAGATGTGATTGACCGAGGTCCCGCTGGCGCTGGCGCCAGCGAGGACC
>NZ_JAQFWV010000282.1:0-255 GCF_056175805.1 Halohasta sp. A2
TCGATCTTGTCGAGCACCGCCTCAAACCGACGGAGACCTGCCTCGTAAGACGGTGCAGCGAAGACGCTCTTGAACTCACTCCAGACAATTGCACCGCGTAGCTTCTCTGTATTTGAGTATCGAACACTCTGGAAAACGGTTTTCCGGAGCTTCTCCTCACCGTTTTTTATGAAGTGAAAGCGACAACGATGGTGGAACGCATCGAGATCGTCTTTGACGATCTCTGGGTAATCTGAGCGGCCGTCAGTGGTGATG
>NZ_JAQFWV010000283.1:0-255 GCF_056175805.1 Halohasta sp. A2
TGCGTTCTTTCAGCCCGTACCACTTGGGGATCCGCCCTCGTGGCGGATCCGCTTCCCGGAGTTCTTTCCGTCGCTTCCAGTCTTTGGTCGTGGCGATGAACAGTTCTGTCTGCTCATCCGCTAACTGCGCGTTCGCTTTGCTCCAGTAGCCAGCGTCGGCAAGCGCCTTCTCCGGGCGCTTGCCGTTCACCTTCTCGCAGGTCTCCAGCATCGGCTTGAGCTGCTGGACGTCGTTTGCGTCAGTAGTGATCTCCT
>NZ_JAQFWV010000284.1:0-255 GCF_056175805.1 Halohasta sp. A2
CTGTCGTGTTTGCCTTTGAGTCCTCCGGAAGCTCCACCTCCTCCGGAGGTGTGGGCTTCCGCCCACGCTTCTTCTGGCCTGATTCTTCCTCTTCCTGTTCTCTCTGGCGGATCTTCTCGGCTTGCTCCTCCTTGAGCTGCTGTTCGGTGGCGTTGAGTCGGTCCCTGGCTTCCCGCAATCGATTCAGTCGGTCCTCTCGCTCCCGGAGTTCCTCCGGGAGCTCGTCTCCGCGTTGTTCTGGTCCGTATTCGTCGT
>NZ_JAQFWV010000285.1:0-255 GCF_056175805.1 Halohasta sp. A2
TACCAATGAAATAATAGAATCAAATCCATTCTACGGTGGATGTCGCTGAATGAGCGGCCAGCGCTCATTCAGCACCAAGTTCGTAACCCTCTGCCCACATGCGAAGCTTTTGCAGTCCCTTCCACATTGTCTGCCAGCCTGGCGGTGGATCCGATCCACGGTCTAAGTATCCACCAAGTTTCGCTACGTGTATTGCATACGCTTTACCGTTCTTCCCGCTCAGTTCTGGAAATTTCGTTTCCAGAACTGCGCGTT
>NZ_JAQFWV010000286.1:0-255 GCF_056175805.1 Halohasta sp. A2
AGAGAGCGTGAAACAAGATATGGGGCGCAAGAGACCGACGGATTTCACGTGCCGTAGAGCACGTTCTGTTGACTGGTCCGTGTGCGAAAGAAGTCGAGTCATGGGCATTACAGCCCGGATGCCGCGCGGCGCGGCATCCGGGAAAGCCCGAATAGGTGAATCTCTGCTTCACGCACTGGCGTCCTGGGTGAACAAACCATGTACCTCGGAATTGATGTCCACAAACAGTACGCACAGGTGGCAGTAATGGATGAG
>NZ_JAQFWV010000287.1:0-255 GCF_056175805.1 Halohasta sp. A2
TCTCCAGTCGGTGTGCGTATATTCCTGTTGTACTGCGCACGCACGACAAAGCCAGCGTTGTCCATCTCATCGATTATTTCAGCGTACAACGAGAAGTCGTCTGCTGCGCGGTCGTGGACAAAGATTGGCCGTACGTCTTCAGGAAGCCACGCTCTAGCACGTCTATCCCCACGAATCCACTTTGTGTGGCGCGTTTCAAGCGGAATCGGCTCATTGTTGCCGTTTGTATCGTATGTAGTCCCGGTTTCTCGGTCT
>NZ_JAQFWV010000288.1:0-255 GCF_056175805.1 Halohasta sp. A2
TGCCCATCCGCAGGCGATGGTGGGCGCGGGCGATGTTCCGTGTCGCCGCGAGCAACAGCCCTACTGTGTGATCGGCGACCGTCTCAGCGTTCCGACCAGGGGCGTACAACACTGGAATGCCACGCTCGGTCGCCGCATTGATGTCGACACTGGCCTCCGGTCCGCCGCGGGGACAAGCGATTAGCTGGAGGTCGACAGCGTCGATAAGTTCAGCTGGCACACCTTCGAAACCCGAAATGAAGATATCGACTCCCA
>NZ_JAQFWV010000289.1:0-255 GCF_056175805.1 Halohasta sp. A2
GCCGCGTTGCGGTACTCATTCCGGCCGCGTTGCCGCCAACGATCAGCACCTGCGTGCCCATACCTGATGGCTGGTGCGATCAGGGATATATACTGTATGTGATTCCCAATAGTATAGAATTGGCAACGAGGTTTTATCTCGTAAGCTTATACTGTATATTGGATTCAACAACCCCCGACACTATGGACATATTCATAACCTCAAACTTCTCGGAAGAGAGTATCGAGCGGTTGGAATCACTCGGTTTCGACGTGG
>NZ_JAQFWV010000290.1:0-255 GCF_056175805.1 Halohasta sp. A2
CGGTGCTGGGCACATATTCTCCGAGAAGCCGAAGACGTTGCTAGTGACCACGAGGAGGCAGAGCCGGTTCATCGGTATCTCAAGCAGATGTTCGTCGGTCTCCAGTCGTGGCTGGAGACCGACCCAAATCCTCGTGAGAGAGCACAGATGCACCGATCGTGCCAGAACGGGCGTATATCGCTCGTTGAGCGGTCAGTAACCGCCGAACCAGTGGCAACACTACTCGGCAAGATCGAAGGAGGGATCGACCACTGG
>NZ_JAQFWV010000291.1:0-255 GCF_056175805.1 Halohasta sp. A2
CGACGGACATAAGCAAGTCGTTAGCTACGTTGGATTGAATCCGGTGATCCGCGAGTCAGGCGACTCGCGGATCGAAGGAGGCATCTCGAAGCGTGGATCCGGTCGTGTGCGTTGGTTGCTCGTTCAGTCGACTCATACGGCCGTGCATACGTGTAATGATCGATATTTGAGTCGGTTTTACGACCGATTAGCAAGTCGGAAGAACTCACAGAAAGCAGCTGTTGCAACAGCTCGAAAGATGCTGGTGTCGATGTA
>NZ_JAQFWV010000292.1:0-255 GCF_056175805.1 Halohasta sp. A2
TCCCGGTTTCGTCAACGTGAACGATCGCTGCTTGCTGAATCTGTCTCCGAACCTGTTCGTATTCACAGCGACCGGCGCGCGCAGCGCGCTCGGTCGCGTGCCACGCGGACGCGCCCGAGAGTTCTAACCCGTGCAGTTGCTCGAAGCGATCAGCGATTTTCCGGTAGGGGAAGCGGTGCTCGTACCGAGACAGTGCTGCTTGGGAGATGACGTTCACCCCGAACTGCCCCTCATCGGGGCAGTCGGGGTGTGTAG
>NZ_JAQFWV010000293.1:0-255 GCF_056175805.1 Halohasta sp. A2
TGACCGTGACGTGTAGGTAGTACACGCCATCTCGGTACAGAAGTTCGGCCTGTCCCAACGACCACTCATCTTCAGTCAAGGCTGACTCGATGAGGTTGAGGTCTTCAGGTCGCCCTCGAAGGTGGCCATTCACCTTCTTGTACGGCTTCGGACTCACACGGAACCGAATACGGTCAGTCTCGTCGTTGTAGGTGAGTCGGTAGCCTTCGGTGTGCGCCATGACGAGCGGGTAGGCTCCTTTTTTGTCCGTGGCGG
>NZ_JAQFWV010000294.1:0-255 GCF_056175805.1 Halohasta sp. A2
CGCAGATGACCGTTCCCGCGACGTCCTCGCCGTGTACTTCTGCGGTAACATCACTTCCACGACTCTCTCTTACGGCGTAGAGCGTGTACTCGCTCGTCCGAAACGTCCAGATCCACGCTTGCTCACCTTCTCGTTTGATCCCGGTTTCGTCAACGTGAACGATCGCTGCTTGCTGAATCTGTCTCCGAACCTGTTCGTATTCACAGCGACCGGCGAGCGCAGCGCGCTCGGTCGCGTGCCACGCGGACGCGCCCG
>NZ_JAQFWV010000295.1:0-255 GCF_056175805.1 Halohasta sp. A2
ATTCTTCCATCCCCAATCATCCCTCTCACCAGAACAGATCGCCGACCTCTCGTTGATTGTTAACAAGAAGACACTCCCGAGTGCACTCCCAACTCTCAGGCATGCTCGACGGACGGGGACAGTGCTGAGGAATAATTTGCAGGCGTTGATTTTGTTCAGTTCACGGCTTGTCGGTCTTCGAGCGCTTTCGAAGATGGGATTTCTCACACCTGAAGTCACCTTCGAGAAACCTGATGGCGAGTACGTCGCTAAAGG
>NZ_JAQFWV010000296.1:0-255 GCF_056175805.1 Halohasta sp. A2
GTATTGAGCCAGTCCATGACTGTGTCGTCACAGGGAGCGTTGTCGTTGTCTTTGCAGGTTTCCCAGATGGACGTTTGGTTGACTGCTGCAAGGGTGACGACAGCCCAGATCTCGCCGGGATCGAGGGACGAGCCCTCGATTCCCGGCAGCGGGAGCTGTCCAATGAGATCTTCCGCTAGATCTTTCACGTCTGTGGCTGAAAGACAACCGTCTGGTTGAGGAATCGTGAACACATTCACTCAACCAGACATCTTC
>NZ_JAQFWV010000297.1:0-255 GCF_056175805.1 Halohasta sp. A2
CAATGATCGGGAGTGGAAGTTCTCAATACTTGTGTACTGTTTGAGTTCTCGGAAGAAGATCTCGATCATCGTGCGAAGCGTGTAGATATTCATCACCTCAACAGGAGCGTACGCTGACGACAGCGTCATCAGGTACGCGAGTTTCTCATCATCAACATCTTCAAAGATGATTCGCCGAAATCGTTGACCAGTCTCAGCAAGCTCAATCTGTTCGTCACGGAGATGTCGTGTTCCTTGTTCATTGGTGATTTCGAC
>NZ_JAQFWV010000298.1:0-255 GCF_056175805.1 Halohasta sp. A2
TTGATTCGATCTTCGACACGGTAGTCGATATTGAGTGGATCGCTGGTGTTTCGTGGATTGTATGGGACGATCGGCACGACTCCTGCTTCCAGCAGGAAGTCGTGCCAATCAAGGATATCGTATGCACCGTCTCCAAGCAACCAGATTGGATGCTTGACGGCAAGCGCGTCACGTGTGACGCGCATTGCCGTCTCTTTTGAGGCTTGTTTCGCCTGCGTGAACTCCGCTGCGATTGGTATCTTTGGCCCTGCCGAA
>NZ_JAQFWV010000299.1:0-255 GCF_056175805.1 Halohasta sp. A2
TCGCGTTGTGCGTGTTCTAACCGCTCGCGCTCATCAGACAGGTCAAGGGATTCGACGGCGGTTCCGTCTGTGTCGTGGGTGTACTTGAGAATGCCTACGTCGATTCCCACGCATTTCTCAGGATTCTTGGGTTTCTCCGGTGGGTCTTCGGGCGTCTCAACTCCGAAGATGGCATACCACTCCCCGGTCGGTTCCTGCTTGACCGTGACAGTCTTGATTTCGGCGTCATCGGGGAGGTCGCGGTGGAAGGTGATG
>NZ_JAQFWV010000300.1:0-255 GCF_056175805.1 Halohasta sp. A2
TTCACGAGTGGCGGTTCTACGGATCTGCTGACACTGACCACGTGATAACGACATATCCTGATCTAGGAACGAACAGAGCATTTTGCTTCGCAACGCTGTGCATTGTTGCACCACACACGCGGTTTACCCTTGAGGTGGTGCCGATGGATGCAACCGGCTTTCGCGCCAAGCGCGAAGCCGTTCGCTCCTTACTCAAAACCGCACAACAGTACGTCTCAATTCGGCACGTCTACCTAGATCGTGGATTCTATCAAG
>NZ_JAQFWV010000301.1:0-255 GCF_056175805.1 Halohasta sp. A2
TCGAAATGAACCATTCGAGCGTCCTCCGCTCCTCATCAGAGAGATCAACAACGTGCTGCTTTCGTCCCATTCGTATAGATACGTGCTTAGAGAGCTTAAGCTAGCGAGACTACGCTTGAAGCTACACAGAGTACACGCCTAACAGTACATCCATGCGGTCCCACGTCTGGAGTTGCCGTTCTTCAATTTTACAACCTGTTTTCAGTGCTTTGTGCCAGTCTTCGATCCGCCAGCGAAGCCGGTACTGCTCAATGA
>NZ_JAQFWV010000302.1:0-255 GCF_056175805.1 Halohasta sp. A2
TGGTGGAAGTTTCAGAGCGTAACACGAGCAAGACGTGTTGCGTTTGCGGTAGAAAAGACGATAGTCAGCGTGTCAAGCGTGGCCTCTACGTCTGTGAGGAGTGTGACGCGGCGTTCAACGCTGACGTAAATGGAGCGGAGAACATCCGTCTCAACATCAACGACAAAAGTAACTCCGAGTCTTCGGCCAGTTTGGGCGAGGATAGGAGTACCGGCTGGTTGGCACAGCCTGGAGTCTACCTTTACGACTTGTCCA
>NZ_JAQFWV010000303.1:0-255 GCF_056175805.1 Halohasta sp. A2
TTTCGAATTGATAAACACTCCGAGTAGACTATTCGCCAGAGCTCAGCGATACCTCTGCAGTACTCGAATAACGCCACCTGTTCTCTGATAGGAGAGCCGTCTGAGAGGACTTATTTCCAGATTTTCTTTATGCCCGAACGTAATTAGACGAATAAGGGAGAGCCGCCGCTCATAGCGGCGGCACTCCGTTCACTGCGAGACGAATTTAGCCGTAGGTTCGTAGATGCGTGTTCCATCGCGTCCGAATCGTTCGAA
>NZ_JAQFWV010000304.1:0-255 GCF_056175805.1 Halohasta sp. A2
TCTTGTTCCCTCAGCCTACGTCGTAAGCACTCCACGCGAAGCGAGTTCACGGGATGAGGATGGGCGGTTTACAGAGCGCCCCGACCCAGACAGGCTCACCTTCCGAACAAATGGTTGGGTTTTGCGAGTCCGGTAATTAACTGATTCAACATCTACGCCAGCGTGTTTCGCCCACGCCCGCCACGCCACGTTCACACTCGCGTTTCGGTCAGCATGGTCTTGCTGAACCTCACACGAATCATTCGTACACCGGAA
>NZ_JAQFWV010000305.1:0-255 GCF_056175805.1 Halohasta sp. A2
CGGCGTCATCGGGGAGGTCGCGGTGGAAGGTGATGGGGATTTCACCGAGTTTCGAGAGCCACAGTCGAGTCTGACCGCTCGTGTTCTTGAGCTTGAAGCCGGATTGACTGTAGGTGAAACTGCGGTATTCGCTCGGTGCTTTCCAGTTGAGCGTCCCGACGCGGTAGCCGTTCTCTTTTCGCCCTCGGAGCGTTGAGAGGTTATCGTACAGCCGTTGTACGACCTTCTGAAGAACTTTCGAGTGAACTTGTTTCA
>NZ_JAQFWV010000306.1:0-255 GCF_056175805.1 Halohasta sp. A2
CCGTTCCACAAGTTCGAGCAACAGGTTCGCTACAAAGCGACGTGGAATCAGATTCCGTGTGATACGGTGGAATCACCGTACAACTCGAAGTCGTGTTCGTGCTGTGGACACCGTGGCTATCGTCAGGTTCGGCGGTTCCGGTGTACGAATGATTCGTGTGAGGTTCAGCAAGACCATGCTGACCGAAACGCGAGTGTGAACGTGGCGTGGCGGGCGTGGGCGAAACACGCTGGCGTAGATGTTGAATCAGTTAAT
>NZ_JAQFWV010000307.1:0-255 GCF_056175805.1 Halohasta sp. A2
GACGGCGGTTCCGTCTGTGTCGTGGGTGTACTTGAGAATGCCTACGTCGATTCCCACGCATTTCTCAGGATTCTCGGGTTTCTCCGGTGGGTCTTCGGGCGTCTCAACTCCGAAGATGGCATACCACCCCCCGGTCGGTTCCTGCTTGACCGTGACAGTCTTGATTTCGGCGTCATCGGGGAGGTCGCGGTGGAAGGTGATGGGGATTTCACCGAGTTTCGAGAGCCACAGTCGAGTCTGACCGCTCGTGTTCTT
>NZ_JAQFWV010000308.1:0-255 GCF_056175805.1 Halohasta sp. A2
CGGCGTTGGAAGCGTTGTTCACCGTTACCGTGTGCGTGTTTCTCGCCACAGAGTGCCTCGACGCGGGCCGCGTCGAGGCTCTCGACAAGGCCTTCGAGAAGAACTGATTCGATGTTTTGATCAGTAAAGAACTCGGCAAGTGTGGCCAGCGGTATCGTTTTGTCGTCGTCGATGCTAACGGTCAACCGCACGTCGATTGTGGCGTGCATGGGACACCTCTCGGAGTGGACACCAGAGGCGTCCCTTTCCTCAAGG
>NZ_JAQFWV010000309.1:0-255 GCF_056175805.1 Halohasta sp. A2
CTAACGACCTACTGAAGGAGATGGCAATGACGATCCTCGACCCTGACCGGTCGAGGATCGTCTCCATTGATTTCGTCGATAACCCCTATCACGGAACGTACGCCGATGAGATCGGCGAACTCTGTCGAATGGCCGCTAAAGACGGTACAACAACGTGTCACCGCTATTGTTCAGCATACCTCGTTTCAAACGGTAAGCCGGTGACGCTGGCTATGACGTACGTGCGCAGTGATGAGAGTGAGGCCGATGCGGTCG
>NZ_JAQFWV010000310.1:0-255 GCF_056175805.1 Halohasta sp. A2
TGTCTGATCCAGTCAGAGAAGGTTTTGAACGTGAACTCTTCGGGCAGGTCGCGCCCGCCCCGCCGTGGGGGGGCGACGACCGCCCATCGAAGCACGAGCCAGAGATTTTCCAGCAAGAATCCAACTATGACAAACGCAAAGCGGACGATTGGATCCTGAGTCGTCGTTACCACCCGTGCTTGGCGGAAGACACGATAACTCGTCTCAATCGCCGAGCGTTTCCGATAGAGCCGTTCGACCTGTTTGGGCGTGCGA
>NZ_JAQFWV010000311.1:0-255 GCF_056175805.1 Halohasta sp. A2
TACTACTGAACGCCGGATATGCCGTCCACCCATCACAAATGACCGTTCCCGCTAAGTCCTCGCCGAGGACTTCTGCGGGAACATCACTCCCACGACTCTCTCTGACTGCGTACAACGTGTGCTGGCTCGTCCGAAACGTCCAGATCCATGCCTGCTCACCGTCGCGTTTGACGCCTGTTTCGTCGATGTGAACTACGTCAGCATCTTGTATCTCTTGTCGGAGCTGCTCGTACTCGCAGCGACCGGCGCGCGCTG
>NZ_JAQFWV010000312.1:0-255 GCF_056175805.1 Halohasta sp. A2
CTAACGACCTACTGAAGGAGATGGCAATGACGATCCTCGACCCTGACCGGTCGAGGATCGTCTCCATTGATTTCGTCGATAACCCCTATCACGGAACGTACGCCGATGAGATCGGCGAACTCTGTCGGATGGCCGCTAAAGACGGTACAACAACGTGTCACCGCTATTGTTCAGCATACCTCGTTTCAAACGGTAAGCCGGTGACGCTGGCTATGACGTACGTGCGCAGTGATGAGAGTGAGGCCGATGCGGTCG
>NZ_JAQFWV010000313.1:0-255 GCF_056175805.1 Halohasta sp. A2
TCCAGAAAATCTTCAACGACTATATCGAGGCACGTTCGATGCCAGAGGTGGCGCACAGTCTCAATAAGAGTGGTATCACTACAAAACGGGGTGAGGACTGGAGCCGTTGGTCTGTCAGGAAAGTCCTTGCAAATGAACTCTACTGTGGCCAATACCAACTCGGTGATTACGAAGCCTATGTCGAAGACTATCGAATTGTGAGCGATGAGTTGTTTGAGACGGTCGCTGAGACTCGGTATCGGTTCAAATATTCTA
>NZ_JAQFWV010000314.1:0-255 GCF_056175805.1 Halohasta sp. A2
GTTCGTGATAGAGATCAAGAGTTTCCTCCATCTGGCAGACGAACGCAGCACTGTTTTCAGGCGTAATTACCCACGATTTGGATCGGTGAGGGTGCAACCGTGTTTTTTTAGAATCTGTCGAACAGTCCCGTGAGAGATCGACTCAACGTCGATCTCGGTAAGAGCGACGAAGTGATCGGCTAACAGGTGCAGTGACCACCGAGACCGTCCTTCTGGTGGATCACTGCAGGCCAATGCAATAAGGTGAGCTTCTTC
>NZ_JAQFWV010000315.1:0-255 GCF_056175805.1 Halohasta sp. A2
TCTCTTTTGAGGCTTGTTTCGCCTGCGTGAACTCCGCTGCGATTGGTATCTTTGGCCCTGCCGAAACGATGCTGAGACCAAAGCCGTAGTAGAACTCTTCAGCTGTTGGATCGTAGTTCCACGAAGCGTCATCATTCCACGCGAGTGCTTCAAGATCGGTTGAGTCGATTCGGAAGGTTAAGTCAAGCAGGCCGCGGGTAGCGGCCTGCTCGACGAGGCGACTGAACACGTCTTCAACAACGAGGTTGAGAGCAG
>NZ_JAQFWV010000316.1:0-255 GCF_056175805.1 Halohasta sp. A2
TTCGACAGCGAAAGCGTACGCGGCGGCGTTCCGCCGCCGCTGGGGAATCGAAACCTCGTATCGACAGATCGGTGATTTCCTCCCGAGAACGTCGTCGCCGACGTTCTCGGTGCGGCTGTTCTACTTTTTGTTCGCGGTTTCGCTGTACAATCTCTGGGTGCTAGCTAACCTCTTACTCTCGGCTGGAAGAATTCCAAAGACACCTCAGATCTCGACACGGATCTTCCGCAGATTCGTTCTCTTGACAGACTACGG
>NZ_JAQFWV010000317.1:0-255 GCF_056175805.1 Halohasta sp. A2
GGGGGGGGGGGGGGGGGGGGGGGGGGGGGGGGGGGGGGGGGGGGGGGGGGGGGGGGGGGGGGGGGGGGGGGGGGGGGGGGGGGGGGGGGGGGGGGGGGGGGGGGGGGGGGGGGGGGGGGGGGGGGGGGGGGGGGGGGGGGGGGGGGGGGGGGGGGGGGGGGGGGGGGGGGGGGGGGGGGGGGGGGGGGGGGGGGGGGGGGGGGGGGGGGGGGGGGGGGGGGGGGGGGGGGGGGGGGGGGGGGGGGGGGGGGGGGG
>NZ_JAQFWV010000318.1:0-254 GCF_056175805.1 Halohasta sp. A2
TTTCAGACATGGATCGCTGGTGATACCGATCACGGTCCATGCGGGCGTTGTGGGCGTGATCGAGCGAGGAATAGATACGGTGCTTGATCAGGGGACGAACACCGTTTCCACGGAGTTCGTCCCTGAATGCTCCGTTTATCGCAAGACGGCTCCCGTATTGAATCACTTACATAACAAATTCTCCTGTCTGAGTCGCTGAACTGCCGAATTTCTAGATACAGACATTGCAGAAGCACCCAAACCAGACTATCCAG
>NZ_JAQFWV010000319.1:0-254 GCF_056175805.1 Halohasta sp. A2
CCATGCTCGGGTACAAGCATTCCTTGGACTGTGTCTCCGAGTAATAGTTGCAATCACGAACTACGAACAGGGTGAAAATCCAGGGCGGACGAAGCTTGTGGTATGAGATGAATTGTATGACACCCTCGTTGTTGGCTGCTGTCGTAGACAGATGAATCGTCTCCAATCCACTTTTTCGGCGTGAATAGTCGCATTCCAAGTGGCCAACTGACTTGGTCTGCGTTGCGGTGCTGTCCCGGTGAGGCGAGAGTGAG
>NZ_JAQFWV010000320.1:0-254 GCF_056175805.1 Halohasta sp. A2
AGTCGCAGGAATCGCAAGCATGGTAGACCTCAAACAAGAGAAACTCGAACGGTTCGTCCGGGAGAGCGCTTGGGAGTACGAAAACGTCGAGGAGCAACTCCGACAAACAGTGCCCGAGGCGGCTCAGTAGTACCTCAGGGAAGCTATTGTGTAGCTGGAGCTAATTGAACGTAGTATGGTTGGCCGTGAGAAAGAAGTCGTGAAGCATCTCAGCAGGGAAGATTTAGATCGACTTCAGGCTGAGACTGACAACC
>NZ_JAQFWV010000321.1:0-254 GCF_056175805.1 Halohasta sp. A2
CGGCGAAGACGAGTACCGAACGCTTCTTGATGGGCTGTTCAATCAACTGACGGAAAAGCTGAGTTTTGCCTCATCTTGGATTGATAATCACCTCGGTGGATTCCTCAATAAGATTCGCTAATTACTAGGAGCCGCCTCTGCGCTTATTCTTGACGGGATGGGAATTCCCAAACAAGGACACGACAGTGTCGGTGTTGGCCATCAATGGTGCGGCGCAACCGGGAAAATGGATAACTGCCAAGTGACGGTTAACC
>NZ_JAQFWV010000322.1:0-253 GCF_056175805.1 Halohasta sp. A2
GAGTTCCTCGTCAAGAGTGTTGACGACAAAATTAAGCAGATGCTCTTCTTCGATTTGGTTGTCTGTTTGGAGTTCTTTCACACCATGTCCAAACAGACACTTCCTCTAACCCAATGTGATCAACTGATGCTTGATCGTGAGGAACCATATGACCCGCCTGGTGTAAGTGGATAGACAAGGAGCCAGAGGGCCGCTCAAGTAGCGGCCCTCTGTGGCAAGCCGAGGCTACCATGAGCTACAGCCAACGGTAGAC
>NZ_JAQFWV010000323.1:0-253 GCF_056175805.1 Halohasta sp. A2
CAACGCCAAGCTGACTTGAAGCGAAAGCGTCGGGACTTCCTTCACAAGCTCTCGGCGTACTACGCTCGGGAATACGACCTTGTAGCGGTCGAAGACCTCGACGCCAAGGGGTTGATGGAACTGCCGTTGCCTCGTTGCGCCGCTAATTAATCGCACTCTCGGTGCTTTCTCCGTCCAGTTTCCGTGAAAGTTGTATGCAATTGGACGCCTTCTGTCGATATGAAGTCGAAGCGGTCAACAATACGACAATGTA
>NZ_JAQFWV010000324.1:0-253 GCF_056175805.1 Halohasta sp. A2
TACACTGTCGTATTGTTGACCGCTTCGACTTCATATCGACAGAAGGCGTCCAATTGCATACAACTTTCACGGAAACTGGACGGAGAAAGCACCGAGAGTGCGATTAATTAGCGGCGCAACGAGGCACCTTTTGTGCTTCATTGATCGCGTCATCAAGCTCTTTTTCCGACAGATGTTTCACCAACTTGGTCCGACGAGAAGCCTTCATTAGCGCCTATACGCGCTCCGTAGATTCAAACATAGCGCAGACCAC
>NZ_JAQFWV010000325.1:0-253 GCF_056175805.1 Halohasta sp. A2
GAGAATCGAGAGCATTTCAAACAGTTTGTCACTGACACATTCTTAGATCTCTCTCAACGTCTTGGATTTGCGAATGGTTGGATCAAAAAGTTCCTCACCGATATTCAAAAGTTACGCTGACCACTCTCGTTTCCAGAACTGCGCGTTCGGCCTCGGTCAACAAGACATCTGGTGGAGTTGTACCTTCTCCACGAGCTAACTCACGCAACTCAAGAACCTTCCACGCAATCACCGAGTACACGCTGAGTAAAAC
>NZ_JAQFWV010000326.1:0-253 GCF_056175805.1 Halohasta sp. A2
ACGATCGCCAGATAGCTGAGTTTGGCTCTCTTTTTGTCAACGCTACTGGATCGGTTGAGCAAATTATACTGCGGTGTCTTCGACCGATATCGATGACTGAGAGTGTGAGAATTCTTAGACAGGCTCCTAACCGCTCGTGATTAAGCTGGTCTTCGTCCCAGTCATACTCGGTGAGAAACTTGTTGAGGGCCCGATCACTTCCAGCAGGAAGGACTTCTCGTGCAATCCCGGTCACGGTCTTGCTGCGGGCCGC
>NZ_JAQFWV010000327.1:0-253 GCF_056175805.1 Halohasta sp. A2
TTCCTCTAACCGCTCGTGATTAAGCTGGTCTTCGTCCCAGTCATACTCGGTGAGAAACTTGTTGAGGGCCCGATCACTTCCAGCAGGAAGGACTTCTCGTGCAATCCCGGTCACGGTCTTGCTGCGGCGAGTGGTCAGCGTAACTTTTGAATATCGGTGAGGAACTTTTTGATCCAACCATTCGCAAATCCAAGACGTTGAGAGAGATCTAAGAATGTGTCAGTGACAAACTGTTTGAAATGCTCTTGATTCT
>NZ_JAQFWV010000328.1:0-253 GCF_056175805.1 Halohasta sp. A2
GAGAATCAAGAGCATTTCAAACAGTTTGTCACTGACACATTCTTAGATCTCTCTCAACGTCTTGGATTTGCGAATGGTTGGATCAAAAAGTTCCTCACCGATATTCAAAAGTTACGCTGACCACTCCGCGTCGTCAGTGACTGCATCCATGTCATCGAGTTCGGCGGCTGTCTTGTTCCAATCAGCGTTCACCGAGAGATCCAGCAGAGAGCGTGAGTTATCGGCGGTATCTTCGCCGAGCGTCGCTTGAATT
>NZ_JAQFWV010000329.1:0-253 GCF_056175805.1 Halohasta sp. A2
TAGCCTGACTCCGTAGTCTGTGGCGGAGTTTGGGTGATTTGCCGAAATTGCTGTCACCGAGAACACAGCCGAAGTCGAGGCCGCTGTCAGCGGCCTCTTCGACCAGATCACCGCCGATTTCGTGTTTCGCTCTTATGTAGAGCTGTGGAATCCCCCTATAGCAAGGCAGTCGACGAGGAATTCGAACGATCCGCCGACGAGATTCACTGATCGAACGATACCAAAAGTGTGAGCGGCCTGCTCCAAGCCGTGC
>NZ_JAQFWV010000330.1:0-252 GCF_056175805.1 Halohasta sp. A2
AGAATCGAGAGCATTTCAAACAGTTTGTCACTGACACATTCTTAGATCTCTCTCAACGTCTTGGATTTGCGAATGGTTGGATCAAAAAGTTCCTCACCGATATTCAAAAGTTACGCTGACCACTCCGGCGGGGCGCCGCCACGTACATCCAGTGGAGATAGCGCCAGACGTTCTGTAACAGCAGGCTCACGACAAACAGCAATAGCCGTAATCCGGCATCACGAGAGCTCGTGAGAGCGAGGCTTTTCCTAG
>NZ_JAQFWV010000331.1:0-252 GCF_056175805.1 Halohasta sp. A2
TTTTTCGTCGTTCCTCGCGGATCGACGGCGGCGAAGTGCGTGCCTTCGCGTTCGCACTTGTACTCCACCATCCGCAGGAACGTTCCCCACGCCGCCCCCGCTCGGTTCCGACTGTTGGACGGCAGTTGCTCCGTTTATCGCAAGACGGCTCCCGTATTGAATCACTTACATAACAAATTCTCCTGTCTGAGTCGCTGAACTGCCGAATTTCTAGATACAGACTTTGCAGAAGCACCCAAACCAGACTATCCA
>NZ_JAQFWV010000332.1:0-252 GCF_056175805.1 Halohasta sp. A2
AGAGACATTCATGTCACACAGCTGTCCATCTTCATCAGCTTTTGATCGCCAGCTCCGCGAACAGCGTCCCATTTACTGGAGTTGATTGGTCAGCTACGGCGTTAGAACTTGTGGGTAAGAGACAGGCCTGAAGACGCGGGAATCCCACGGCACCGCACCGCTGGGTTGGGATATTACGGTTTGTAGTCCACCACTTGTGCCTGCGGTTGGAATCCGCTGGACAAGTCGTAAAGGTAGACTCCAGGCTGTGCC
>NZ_JAQFWV010000333.1:0-252 GCF_056175805.1 Halohasta sp. A2
AGAATCGAGAGCATTTCAAACAGTTTGTCACTGACACATTCTTAGATCTCTCTCAACGTCTTGGATTTGCGAATGGTTGGATCAAAAAGTTCCTCACCGATATTCAAAAGTTACGCTGACCACTCGAGCGAGGTCGCGACTCGGTTGAGATTCAACAAGGCGGAGGCCGAGAAGCCAGGACAGCAGAAGTGTCGATTACAACTGGCACTTGTGAGGTGCGTGCGCCAAAGAATAACCCTGAACAGGAAGGGT
>NZ_JAQFWV010000334.1:0-252 GCF_056175805.1 Halohasta sp. A2
AGACTGGAAAACTATTTGAATGGAGTAGCGACCTCGTTGAGCGAGGTCGCGACTCGGTTGAGATTCAACAAGGCGGAGGCCGAGAAGCCAGGACAGCAGAAGTGTCGATTACAACTGGCACTTGTGATGCCTCGTTGCGCCGCTAATTAATCGCACTCTCGGTGCTTTCTCCGTCCAGTTTCCGTGAAAGTTGTATGCAATTGGACGCCTTCTGTCGATATGAAGTCGAAGCGGTCAACAATACGACAGTGT
>NZ_JAQFWV010000335.1:0-252 GCF_056175805.1 Halohasta sp. A2
TTTGCAGTCCCTTCCACATCGTCTGCCAGCCTGGCGGTGGATCCGATCCACGGTCTAAGTATCCACCAAGTTTCGCTACGTGTATTGCATACGCTTTACCGTTCTTCCCGCTCAGTTCTGGAAATTTGAGTGGTCTGCGCTATGTTTGAATCTACGGAGCGCGTATAGGCGCTAATGAAGGCTTCTCGTCGGACCAAGTTGGTGAAACATCTGTCGGAAAAAGAGCTTGATGACGCGATCAATGAAGCACAA
>NZ_JAQFWV010000336.1:0-252 GCF_056175805.1 Halohasta sp. A2
CGAAGTCGAGGCCGCTGTCAGCGGCCCCTTCGACCAGATCACCGCCGATTTCGTGTTTTGATTGGTACTCGAGATCCTCAGGAATTCCAGCGTCTTCCCGTCGTTGAGCGTACTGTTGCTGTTGTTGAGGGTGTCATAGAATACGTCGCATACGAAAGAGCAGGGTTGAGAAGCCGTGTCCAGCAGCACTCAAACCCTGCAAGATGAGCCTTGGATAGACGAGTTCTTTAATCTCGTGGCGGTTGAGACGCT
>NZ_JAQFWV010000337.1:0-252 GCF_056175805.1 Halohasta sp. A2
TTGTGCTTCATTGATCGCGTCATCAAGCTCTTTTTCCGACAGATGTTTCACCAACTTGGTCCGACGAGAAGCCTTCATTAGCGCCTATACGCGCTCCGTAGATTCAAACATAGCGCAGACCACTCCAACGAGGTCGCTACTCCATTCAAATAGTTTTCCAGTCTCACCGTCTTGTGTCCAAATACATCGATTTTGATTGGCGCGGACAACAAACCCAGCGTCGTCAGTCTCTCTGCCAAACTCTTCAAACAG
>NZ_JAQFWV010000338.1:0-251 GCF_056175805.1 Halohasta sp. A2
TGTGCTTCATTGATCGCGTCATCAAGCTCTTTTTCCGACAGATGTTTCACCAACTTGGTCCGACGAGAAGCCTTCATTAGCGCCTATACGCGCTCCGTAGATTCAAACATAGCGCAGACCACTCACGGTCGTCAGTGACGGAGATCGTGGCATTGTCACGGCCTTTACCGACGAATCTCATGATCACCAACTTGACCTTGTCCACGTCGGCCGAACGCTGGACTACTATCTCTGGGATGACGGTATCTTTC
>NZ_JAQFWV010000339.1:0-251 GCF_056175805.1 Halohasta sp. A2
CGCGGCCGAGTACCGCGCCCTCCTCGATGAGATCTTCACAACATTGACTGACCAGTTGAGTTTCGCAGGATCATGGATTGAGAATCACCTCAGTGGATTCATTCAGAAGTTGCGTTAATCACTAGACGACCTCCACCGGTCGATCAGGAAGCGTATCGACAGTATCCCGTTGGAGCAGCGTGTCTCCAACTTGCTCGACAGTATCGAGGTCGAACTGATCGGTAAGGTGTCCACGGACGGTATTGGCGTGT
>NZ_JAQFWV010000340.1:0-251 GCF_056175805.1 Halohasta sp. A2
ATTCAGTGGTGAGCAGCACCCACTGAATCGGATCATCTGCCTCACTGATTTCATCTGCTCTCACCACGTTGAGTTCAACCGACCCTTCCTGTTCAGGGTTATTCTTTGGCGCACGCACCTCACAAGTTGCTCCGTTTATCGCAAGACAGCTCCCGTATTGAATCACTTACATAACAAATTCTCCTGTCTGAGTCGCTGAACTGCCGAATTTCTAGATACAGACATTGCAGAAGCACCCAAACCAGACTATC
>NZ_JAQFWV010000341.1:0-251 GCF_056175805.1 Halohasta sp. A2
CGCAGTTCTGGAAATTTCGCTTCCAGAACTGCGCGCTCAGCGTCGCTCAACAATACTGCTGGATCAGCCGCTGAGTCCTCACGAGCTAGATCTCGCAACTCCAGTACCTTCCACGCAATTACTGAGTGTAGCTTCAAGCGTAGTCTCACTAGTTTCTCGACTCAACTGGATAGAGCTGGCGTAGTTTGATACGAGCGTCATCAGTGGTGAATTGCCAGTCAATAGGCCGATCAACCGAATTGTGACGATGC
>NZ_JAQFWV010000342.1:0-251 GCF_056175805.1 Halohasta sp. A2
TATCAAGAAGCGGTTAGGAGCGGGACGCTCCGAATCAACGCCTGTGGAGACTACACTCCCTACGGACACCGTTTCGGTATCTGCAAAGTGCGTCATGGAAGCAGGAAGCCCCATCACCAGAAGTCGCGAGTGGTCAGCGTAACTTTTGAATATCGGTGAGGAACTTTTTGATCCAACCATTCGCAAATCCAAGACGTTGAGAGAGATCTAAGAATGTGTCAGTGACAAACTGTTTGAAATGCTCTTGATTC
>NZ_JAQFWV010000343.1:0-251 GCF_056175805.1 Halohasta sp. A2
TGTGCTTCATTGATCGCGTCATCAAGCTCTTTTTCCGACAGATGTTTCACCAACTTGGTCCGACGAGAAGCCTTCATTAGCGCCTATACGCGCTCCGTAGATTCAAACATAGCGCAGACCACTCCAGGAACTCTCGTCCCTTGACACCCAACGGTTTCACATTCTCTGTGATGCCGTGATCTGAGAGGAGACTGTGGATCTTATTGGCATACTTGGTACGGTTTTCGACCAGTGTTTGTCGCCCGCGCACG
>NZ_JAQFWV010000344.1:0-250 GCF_056175805.1 Halohasta sp. A2
GCGGAGCAGGCTGGCTGGTCAGGTTCTGCAACAATTGATGCGAGCGGCTTTCAGCGTGACCAAACAAGCTGCTACTATCGAAACCGTGCTGGATTTTCGTTCCACAAGATCAAAACGACAACACTAGTAGATACAGACACTCTAGCGATCAAAGACGTTCATTTAACAACTAAGCGGAAATGGGATGGACATGTCGGGCTGCAGGTCTATCGGCGGAACGCCGATGACCTGCAGACTTTGCTTGCAGATT
>NZ_JAQFWV010000345.1:0-250 GCF_056175805.1 Halohasta sp. A2
CTAACCGCTCGTGATTAAGCTGGTCTTCGTCCCAGTCATACTCGGTGAGAAACTTGTTGAGGGCCCGATCACTTCCAGCAGGAAGGACTTCTCGTGCAATCCCGGTCACGGTCTTGCTGCGGGCCGCAGCAAGACCTGTCACGTACGTTTTGGCGTGATGAGTCTGGTGATATGACAGCGAGTCGAAGTCGTCCAGCGGATCAGTACACGATAGGAAGTCCGTGATCGGCAGCATTTGCTGTCAATACGG
>NZ_JAQFWV010000346.1:0-250 GCF_056175805.1 Halohasta sp. A2
CCGACATCCACTGCACGACGACAAAGAAGCACGACGCGAAGATCGGTCCGCAGGTCGCCCGCAGGAATGCGGCCGACCTGCGTTCATTAGCTGCAGACCGTGGCTATGACTCGAAAGCCTTCAGGGATGCCTCGTTGCGCCGCTAATTAATCGCACTCTCGGTGCTTTCTCCGTCCAGTTTCCGTGAAAGTTGTATGCAATTGGACGCCTTCTGTCGATATGAAGTCGAAGCGGTCAACAATACGACAGT
>NZ_JAQFWV010000347.1:0-250 GCF_056175805.1 Halohasta sp. A2
CCCTCGATCCCGGCGAGATCTGGGCTGTCGTCACCCTTGCAGCAGTCAACCAAACGTCCATCTGGGAAACCTGCAAAGACAACGACAACGCTCCCTGTGACGACACAGTCATGGACTGGCTCAATACTCTCAACCGAGAGTGGTTAGAGCGGATTGCTAACGACCTACTGAAGGAGATGGCAATGACGATCCTCGACCCTGACCGGTCGAGGATCGTCTCCATTGATTTCGTCGATAACCCCTATCACGG
>NZ_JAQFWV010000348.1:0-250 GCF_056175805.1 Halohasta sp. A2
TATGATTTCTGGTTGTTCGACCGTATCGACCAGAATGGCGGCTGGTTCGTCTCCCGTGTCAAAGACAACGCGAACTTCGAGATCGTCGAAGAACTGCGGACATGGCGGGGTAACACCATTCCGCTAGCACTACTTCTGGGGTTAATCCGGCAAGCTGATTGCCACGGCTGAAGAAAGAGAGCAATGAAAGAACTTGCACACGACCACGGAGATGCCGCAGGGTTTCTCAGAAGGTATCAAGCGTGTTTCG
>NZ_JAQFWV010000349.1:0-250 GCF_056175805.1 Halohasta sp. A2
CACGCCAAGATCGACGAGCTGGCGAAGCATCCGGCCGAAGGCTGGATCTGAGGAGGGCATATCTCCTCATTTGGGACCGTAGACCGTAGCTATAGGGACTTTCCACGTTTCTACATAAGAGCGTCGTGTTTTGATTGGTACTCGAGATCCTCAGGAATTCCAGCGTCTTCCCGTCGTTGAGCGTACTGTTGCTGTTGTTGGCTGCTGTCGTAGACAGATGAATCGTCTCCAATCCACTTTTTCGGCGTGA
>NZ_JAQFWV010000350.1:0-249 GCF_056175805.1 Halohasta sp. A2
TGCCTCGTTGCGCCGCTAATTAATCGCACTCTCGGTGCTTTCTCCGTCCAGTTTCCGTGAAAGTTGTATGCAATTGGACGCCTTCTGTCGATATGAAGTCGAAGCGGTCAACAATACGACAGTGTAAGCATCTTGCTAAAGAGCATGTTGACGACCCAGATGAACCCGCTGCGCCAACTGGCGACAGCGGGTTCGCTGAGTGGGTGCAGATCACTCTCATCCTCTTGCATACGGAACTCAACAAGAGTT
>NZ_JAQFWV010000351.1:0-249 GCF_056175805.1 Halohasta sp. A2
GAATGCAGATCCTCCGCCAGGCTGGCAAGCAATGTGGAAAGGACTGCAGAAGCTCCGTATGTGGGCGGAAGGCTACGAACTGGGTACTGAATAAGCGACAAGTCGCTCATTCAGCGGAATCAAGACAAGTGTCAGCCCTGTGGTCGGATTCACAGAGAGATATCTCTGAAAGACCTGTGGCGTGGCAAAATCAATGACTGCTTTCTGACCGGTTTCTTTCTCCCGTTATCCGTCTGAGTTGATTTTTCT
>NZ_JAQFWV010000352.1:0-249 GCF_056175805.1 Halohasta sp. A2
TGACTATGACACTTTGTCCCGTCCGGGATGACGGTGCCAGCTTCTGTACCTGGAATGTGGTCAGAAACAAACGATGAGAGTTTCTGACCGTAGTCTTTGACTCGCCGCTGGATGGTGTCGGGCGACGCAGCATCCCGATACGACAGCGTCGTGGCGAGATCGGCTGTCTTAACAGAGATATCCTCTTGATACCGCTTCTTGCCATCGAACTGAATGAGGTTCTCAACAGGGCGGAAGTGTGACTGTTCA
>NZ_JAQFWV010000353.1:0-249 GCF_056175805.1 Halohasta sp. A2
GCGGAGCAGGCTGGCTGGTCAGGTTCTGCAACAATTGATGCGAGCGGCTTTCAGCGTGACCAAACAAGCTGCTACTATCGAAACCGTGCTGGATTTTCGTTCCACAAGATCAAAACGACAACACTAGCACTACTTCTGGGGTTTAGACTGGAGCCAAGGAGATCTGGGGAGAAACATCGACGAGGTCGGTGCAACTTGTCGGGATCTGCTCAGGTTTGACGAAACTTCAGCTGAGATTCGACGCTCCAA
>NZ_JAQFWV010000354.1:0-249 GCF_056175805.1 Halohasta sp. A2
TAATTCGTGGGTGGGCAGTCGGTCGAGCGTCCGCAGTTGGTGTTCACAGTTTGTACATTATTATAACCGCCAGCGACCGCATCAAACGCTAGGTGATCGACCGCCAGCAGAGGAGGTTGCTAACTAGCACTACTTCTGGGGTTAATCCGGCAAGCTGATTGCCACGGCTGAAGAAAGAGAGCAATGAAAGAACTTGCACACGACCACGGAGATGCCGCAGGGTTTCTCAGAAGGTATCAAGCGTGTTTC
>NZ_JAQFWV010000355.1:0-248 GCF_056175805.1 Halohasta sp. A2
CCGCCACGGACAAAAAAGGAGCCTACCCGCTCGTCATGGCGCACACCGAAGGCTACCGACTCACCTACAACGACGAGACTGACCGTATTCGGTTCCGTGTGAGGCCGAAGCCGTACAAGAAGGTGAAAGGCCACCTTCGAGGGCGACCTGAAGACCTCAACCTCCTCGAGTCAGCCTTGACTGAAGATGAGTGGTCGTTGGGACAGGCCGAACTTCTGTACCGAGATGGCGTGTCCTACCTACACGTC
>NZ_JAQFWV010000356.1:0-248 GCF_056175805.1 Halohasta sp. A2
GGATAGTCTGGTTTGGGTGCTTCTGCAATGTCTGTATCTAGAAATTCGGCAGTTCAGCGACTCAGACAGGAGAATTTGTTATGTAAGTGATTCAATACGGGAGCCGTCTTGCGATAAACGGAGCAAGATGGGTACTACTTCCCGAAGGAGATCGCCAAGTGTGACAACTCTGGTGCCGACAAAGCCACTCGATTACACGCGAAATGGTCGGAACGCCGCACTCACTTTTTTCACTCCTTAGCGAAACA
>NZ_JAQFWV010000357.1:0-246 GCF_056175805.1 Halohasta sp. A2
GAGGCTCTTGCATAACTCAGCGAAACACGTTCACTGCAAAGCAGTCAATAAGCCCGCTCAACGGTACTCTGGCGAGGTTTAGCGTCCGTACGAACCCGTAGGTTCGGACGGACTGTTCAAGTCCGGGCTTCGAGAGACCGCGGAACTTCTGCAGCCAGGGATTCACCAGTGACCAGAGGCATTCGACTTGGTTGACATGGACGCCCTCATCAGTGACAAACTCTTCGGAGTGTGGAACGACCTTCT
>NZ_JAQFWV010000358.1:0-246 GCF_056175805.1 Halohasta sp. A2
CGGCTGGAAGAATTCCAAAGACACCTCAGATCTCGACACGGATCTTCCGCAGATTCGTTCTCTTGACAGACTACGGTTGAGGACACACTCAGATCCGACCGGGATGACCGGTGAGTATACCCTTTTTCCAGAGACATCGCTCGGGAACGCCGCCGACGCGGCGTTCCCTCGCTCTCTGAGTGAATTCGTCACAGCGTAATCTACTGCGATATCGTGTGTTTTGAACGCAACAGCTCAGTTTACGCG
>NZ_JAQFWV010000359.1:0-244 GCF_056175805.1 Halohasta sp. A2
CTGTCTCTTACCCACAAGTTCTAACGCCGTAGCTGACCAATCAACTCCAGTAAATGGGACGCTGTTCGCGGAGCTGGCGATCAAAAGCTGATGAAGATGGACAGCTGTGTGACATGAATGTCTCTGGATGGATTCGAAAGGAGTTTCGAGCAGCTGAGTTCGGCGACAAACGACTGACTGATCGGTTGGTGAAGCTCGGAGATGAACTCGGCAGCTCGCCTGCCGAGTCCATCCCGGCAGCCTG
>NZ_JAQFWV010000360.1:0-242 GCF_056175805.1 Halohasta sp. A2
TGCTGTACGCCTACAATTACGCTTACGTCATCCCGGTTGTCAGGTGGGGTGATACCATCAAAGATGAACTCAGCAGTGGTTGGAGCCGTGTGATCGAACACGAACTAGCTGGGAAGGTGACGTTCCCTGTGTACATCGATTGCGTCTACCAGCAAGGTAGATACGACGAACATGGGGTGGCGCGTCACGGCTACGCCGCTGACGCGCCGTTTATCGAAACTCCACGCGATGCCCGGGAACAT
>NZ_JAQFWV010000361.1:0-242 GCF_056175805.1 Halohasta sp. A2
TCAGGGTTATTCTTTGGCGCACGCACCTCACAAGTGCCAGTTGTAATCGACACTTCTGCTGTCCTGGCTTCTCGGCCTCCGCCTTGTTGAATCTCAACCGAGTCGCGACCTCGCTCAACGAGGTCGCTACTCCATTCAAATAGTTTTCCAGTCTCACCGTCTTGTGTCCAAATACATCGATTTTGATTGGCGCGGACAACAAACCCAGCGTCGTCAGTCTCTCTGCCAAACTCTTCAAACAG
>NZ_JAQFWV010000362.1:0-240 GCF_056175805.1 Halohasta sp. A2
CGGCCTTGACGCGCAGGTCAAGGCCGTCAAGCAGTTCGAGGAACTCACCGAGTACGTCACCTGAGGTTTCGCCAGCGACCAGCTGGCGAACCGCGAGCGTGTAGCGTTTGTTACGCACCCGTGCGTAGAGTGTCGCATAAGCGTGAAACGTCGTTGTTCCACGCTTGGCCAGTGAGGAGTAGAGAGCTTCTGTCTCGTCTTCATCGCCGTAGTAGGGATCGAGGTGGAGGTCGGCGACGA
>NZ_JAQFWV010000363.1:0-237 GCF_056175805.1 Halohasta sp. A2
CGGTTCGCCAGCTGGTCGCTGGCGAAACCTCAGGTGACGTACTCGGTGAGTTCCTCGAACTGCTTGACGGCCTTGACCTGAGCGTCAAGGCCGTCTATCTTGATCGGGGCTTCTACAACAGCACCTGCCTAGGGTTGCTGTACGCCTACAATTACGCTTACGTCATCCCGGTTGTCAGGTGGGGTGATACCATCAAAGATGAACTCAGCAGTGGTTGGAGCCGTGTGATCGAACACG
>NZ_JAQFWV010000364.1:0-234 GCF_056175805.1 Halohasta sp. A2
CGAAACACGCTTGATACCTTCTGAGAAACCCTGCGGCATCTCCGTGGTCGTGTGCAAGTTCTTTCATTGCTCTCTTTCTTCAGCCGTGGCAATCAGCTTGCCGGATTAACCCCAGAAGTAGTGCTAGAGTTTGCCTCTGATACTTTCAGTTGAGAGGTCACAGCTCATTGCTGTTTTGGTTGATCGCTGGAGCAGTTCATCAACGAACAGCTGGTAGTGAGATGGATCAGCATA
>NZ_JAQFWV010000365.1:0-233 GCF_056175805.1 Halohasta sp. A2
GTCTGCCAGCCTGGCGGTGGATCCGATCCACGGTCTAAGTATCCACCAAGTTTCGCTACGTGTATTGCATACGCTTTACCGTTCTTCCCGCTCAGTTCTGGAAATTTCGTTTCCAGAACTGCGCGTTCGGCCTCGGTCAACAAGACATCTGGTGGAGTTGTACCTTCTCCACGAGCTAACTCACGCAACTCAAGAACCTTCCACGCAATCACCGAGTACACGCTGAGTAAAAC
>NZ_JAQFWV010000366.1:0-233 GCF_056175805.1 Halohasta sp. A2
CAGCACTCAAACCCTGCAAGATGAGCCTTGGATAGACGAGTTCTTTAATCTCGTGGCGGTTGAGACGCTTCCGCTCTTCGAGTACCTCGACTTTGATTTTCTCAGCGAGTATGACGTGTTCGCCCCCACCCGTCGGGGGCGAACACGTGACCATCATCCACCAGAACTGTTCAAAGGCTTGCTTCACTGCTACTACACGGGTATCTACGGGACACGTCCTGTCGCCAGAGAAC
>NZ_JAQFWV010000367.1:0-231 GCF_056175805.1 Halohasta sp. A2
ACAGTAGTTGCCGAACCTAGGTGAGACTCTTGACGCTGGGCTGCGTTGTTCGAAAGATGGTTGAGACGGCTGAGGCAAGACAGGTCTGTCGTGCGGCTTCGACGTTGCTGTTCCCGGAACTGGATTTCGATGTGAAACCGTGCGGTGAATACACGAGAGAGGATTTTGGCGAAATCCTCTCTCGTATCGCCTTCGATCACGAGTTCGCAAACACGGGTGGCAAAACGCTCC
>NZ_JAQFWV010000368.1:0-231 GCF_056175805.1 Halohasta sp. A2
TATGCTGATCCATCTCACTACCAGCTGTTCGTTGATGAACTGCTCCAGCGATCAACCAAAACAGCAATGAGCTGTGACCTCTCAACTGAAAGTATCAGAGGCAAACTCTAGCACTACTTCTGGGGTTTAGACTGGAGCCAAGGAGATCTGGGGAGAAACATCGACGAGGTCGGTGCAACTTGTCGGGATCTGCTCAGGTTTGACGAAACTTCAGCTGAGATTCGACGCTCC
>NZ_JAQFWV010000369.1:0-230 GCF_056175805.1 Halohasta sp. A2
CGGGAGGACGGCCGCGGGCGGCCGTCCTTCCATCCCGTGATGATGCTCAAAGTCCTCGTCTTCGGCTACTGTATCGGCATCCGCAGCTCCCGGAAGCTTGACCGTCTCCTCGAACGTGACATCGCGTTTCGCTACCTTGCTGCGAATCAACAGCCCGACTTCCGCACGATCAGTCTCTTCCGCAAGAACCACCGCAAGGAGTTCGAACACCTCTTCGTTGAGATTCTTCG
>NZ_JAQFWV010000370.1:0-228 GCF_056175805.1 Halohasta sp. A2
CAACAACAGCAACAGTACGCTCAACGACGGGAAGACGCTGGAATTCCTGAGGATCTCGAGTACCAATCAAAACACGAAATCGGCGGTGATCTGGTCGAAGGGGCCGCTGACAGCGGCCTCGACTTCGGCTGTGTTCTCGGTGACAGCAATTTCGGCAAATCACCCAAACTCCGCCACAGACTACGGAGTCAGGCTATTCCCTACGCGCTGGAACTTGTTCCGTCGAAG
>NZ_JAQFWV010000371.1:0-224 GCF_056175805.1 Halohasta sp. A2
AGCTTCGCCGCCCGCGCTCTTTCTCTGAACGTATTGCCCAGAGAGATCTCCGCTCTCCAAGTGAGCCTACGCAAGATATAAAATAAATTTGATGGTTCTGGATAGTCTGGTTTGGGTGCTTCTGCAAAGTCTGTATCTAGAAATTCGGCAGTTCAGCGACTCAGACAGGAGAATTTGTTATGTAAGTGATTCAATACGGGAGCCGTCTTGCGATAAACGGAGCA
>NZ_JAQFWV010000372.1:0-224 GCF_056175805.1 Halohasta sp. A2
CATCCCCCACGCCGCTCCTGCGCGGTTCCGTGAGTTCCCCGGTAGCTCGACCATGCCCTTCGCGTCGAGGTCTTCGACCGCTACGAAGTCGTACTCCCGAGCGTAGTAGTTCGAGAGCTTGTGGAGATAATCGCGACGCTTCCGTTTCAAATCGGCGTGACGTTCGGCCACGATTCGACGCTGTTTCTCCCACTTCGCAGACCCGTGTTCCTTCCGCGAGAGGT
>NZ_JAQFWV010000373.1:0-223 GCF_056175805.1 Halohasta sp. A2
GACCGACGGATTTCACGTGCCGTAGAGCACGTTCTGTTGACTGGTCCGTGTGCGAAAGAAGTCGAGTCATGGGCATTACAGCCCGGATGCCGCGCCGCGCGGCATCCGGGAAAGCCCGAATAGGTGAATCTCTGCTTCACGCACTGGCGTCCTGGGTGAACAAACCATGTACCTCGGAATTGATGTCCACAAACAGTACGCACAGGTGGCAGTAATGGATGAG
>NZ_JAQFWV010000374.1:0-222 GCF_056175805.1 Halohasta sp. A2
CGTTCCAAGCTTTGAGCCAGCGCCCACCAGTTGGTTGGGACACACCGACACGTCGTGCAGCTATTTCGTCGGTGTCACCAAAAGAGACGTTTTTGATGAAACAGAGTCGCCGGACGAGACGGGTCTCGTCCGCCTTTTGTGCTTCATTGATCGCGTCATCAAGCTCTTTTTCCGACAGATGTTTCACCAACTTGGTCCGACGAGAAGCCTTCATTAGCGCCT
>NZ_JAQFWV010000375.1:0-221 GCF_056175805.1 Halohasta sp. A2
GTGGATCGCTGGTGTTTCGTGGATTGTATGGGACGATCGGCACGACTCCTGCTTCCAGCAGGAAGTCGTGCCAATCAAGGATATCGTATGCACTGTCTCCAAGCAACCAGATTGGATGCTTGACGGCAAGCGCGTCACGTGTGACGCGCATTGCCGTCTCTTTTGAGGCTTGTTTCGCCTGCGTGAACTCCGCTGCGATTGGTATCTTTGGCCCTGCCGAA
>NZ_JAQFWV010000376.1:0-220 GCF_056175805.1 Halohasta sp. A2
GTAGTTGGATAGCAGTTCCATGCCGAGACGATTTCGTAGCAGTCTCATAGATCGTTCACCAGTGCTGAACTACTGTGTCGCTGGGGAGTCACGGATCAACGGAATCGATAGATTCCGTGATCCGCACCGATGATAGTTCGCAACTCCGCCAGCAGCTGGTAATCAAAGAGCTTGAGAACCGATTTCTACGACGCCAGATCACTGCACAACAACAGGAGAT
>NZ_JAQFWV010000377.1:0-216 GCF_056175805.1 Halohasta sp. A2
TCTGTCTCCGAACCTGTTCGTATTCACAGCGACCGGCGCGCGCAGCGCGCTCGGTCGCGTGCCACGCGGACGCGCCCGAGAGTTCTAATCCGTGCAGTTGCTCGAAGCGATCAGCGATTTTCCGGTAGGGGAAGCGGTGCTCGTACCGAGACAGTGCTGCTTGGGAGATGACGTTCACCCCGAACTGCCCCTCATCGGGGCAGTCGGGGTGTGTAG
>NZ_JAQFWV010000378.1:0-213 GCF_056175805.1 Halohasta sp. A2
TGAGAACGCACTTCGTGAACCAGTCGTTCTCCGGAAAATCATCGGAACACTCCGTAATGACCGAGGAATGTTCGTTCATGAGACAATCTTGTCCCTGCTGGCGACGTGGCGCCAGCAGGGACGCAATCCCTACGAGGAACTTCGTCGAGTTGTCAGCAGCAATAAGATGATCTCACGAGCTCACGCTGTACCGGCTGTTGAGACTTCGGGGTA
>NZ_JAQFWV010000379.1:0-205 GCF_056175805.1 Halohasta sp. A2
CGCCGTTTATCGAAACTCCACGCGATGCCCGGGAACATTACCGCAAGCGGTTCGGCATCGAATCTTCCTACCGGTTGGCTAGGAAAAGCCTCGCTCTCACGAGCTCTCGTGATGCCGGATTACGGCTATTGCTGTTTGTCGTGAGCCTGCTGTTACAGAACGTCTGGCGCTATCTCCACTGGATGTACGTGGCGGCGCCCCGCCG